>CACZVR010000007.1:42719-64300 GCA_902784675.1 uncultured Bacteroidales bacterium
ATCATGGGCATCTATGACCGCAAGGGCTCATTGCAGCGCGGCAAGGATGCCGACATCCTGTTGCTTGACGACGATATCAACCTGCGCGGCGTCTTCTCATTGGGCCAGTTCGTCAAGGGCAGCGACCGCATCGCTCCCGCTGCCATTGTCGAGCGGTAATAAAAAATCAGCGTTTTTTTCGCATTATTCTTGCACAGAATTAAAAACGATATTATCTTTGCACCCGCGTTTCGGCAGAAATGCCTTACATGGTGGACGTAGCTCAGCTGGTTAGAGCGTCGGATTGTGGTTCCGAAGGTCGTGGGTTCGAGCCCCATCTTCCACCCTTTATAAAGAAACCCCTGCAGTGCTCATGCATTGCAGGGATTCTTTTTTATTCACTGTATTTATTATATGCAAAAACCTGCCCCGATATTCACGAGACAGGTTTTTTGTTTCTGTTTCAATCGCCATCAACTAATTATTCCAGACCCAGCAGTCTCTTGACTATGGGGGTAATATCCACCGTGTTGGGGCCGGTATAGGCAATGGGGGTCACAGCGGTGTCAAACACTACATCCATCGCACCTTGCTCGCCAGCCTGGCGGATGGCAGCCTGGATTTTGTCGGCGATGGGCTTGGTCAAAGCTACACGCTGTGCAGCGATATCATCGGCAGCACGACGCTCAAAATCGCGCATCTTTTTGTCGCTCTCCTGCAACTCATGCACACGGCGCTCTTTGATAGCCTCGGGCATCGAAGCGTCGGCAGCCACCGTCTGGTAGTCGGCATACTTCTTGTCAAATTCTCTTTGCAACAACTCATACTCGGCATGATACTTGTCACTTAACGGCTTGAGCTTGGCCTCGGCATCGGCCTTCTCGGGCATGAGGTCAAACAACTGCTGCGAGTTCACTATGCCAATCCTGGCCTGCGCCATCATCATCAGCGGCAACAGCGCCATGGCAATCACTAAAATTTTCTTCATATCATTCTATTTGTTCTTCGTTGATTATTCAAATTGATGAGACTTAACCGAAGCACATGTTTCCTCAGTCAAGTCATTATTTCTGCCTATAGTATAAGGTACCATCGACATAGAGTGCATCCTCGGACTCGATATAGGCAATGGACAGCGTGGTGGGGATATCCAATACACGCATGGCATCAACCAACAGGTTGCCCGCGGCGTCATAGGCAGACACGCCGTACTCATAGCCCTCGGGGGTCGTCCACCGCTCCTCCAAGAGGCCCATTTTGTAGGGACGATAGCGCACATTGTCGGGATTATCAGAGGTATAACCGAGCTCGTTCCCGTAGATGTACAACTTGATGTTGCCAGCCTCTACTTCCAGCGGCTCTTCAAAGAAGAACCCTTCGGGGTCATAAGGACTCTGCAACGTCCCGCTCAGCACATAAAACTGCTGATGGGCTGCCGTCTGCTCGGCATCAAGATAGGGCTTGAAATCGTCGTCAAATGCATAAAAGCCGTGCCCGTTGGCATTTGCAGGAAAAATGCGGACTTCAAACCCTTCACGAGATTGAAAAGCAGCGCCATTACGCACCAATTCCACAGGCAGCGGCGACATCTGGTACGTCTTGACTGTCACCTGTGACTTGTCGAACAGGGAATAGTACACCTCATCACCCGATTCATCACCCTCAAGTCTATACTGCGACTTGTTATGGTCCACCATGCGGTTGATGGGGTCATTGGTATCCACAATCAACTGCCCCTTCACATATTCCTCGATATCGACATTGGCATAATAGGCTGTCAACTGGCCTTGTGCCCACAACATCAGCGGCAGGCACATCAACAATGAGATAAAAACAAATCTTTTCATATCGGTTCTTGTTGATGAAGTGTTACTTCCCTGCAAAAGTAATATAATTCCCGATTTATTGGTATTATTCGTGATTGTTTTTCGCAATATACGTCCCACCTCAGCAAACAATCCCCTCATGAACATCGAGGTCCATGAGGGGATCAGTAACTAAGTGTTATTGTTTTTCTGCCTTTAGATTACTGGATGCCCAATTTGGCTTTCACCTTGGCGCTCACGTCCTCGGCATTAGCACCGGTATAGATGATGGCACCGGCAGCCTGGTCAAAGATGAAGGTGTAACCGCCCTCGGCACCAACAGCCTGGATGGCGTTCTGGAGCTTCTGGGTGATGGGGGCAAGCAGTGTCTCCTGCTGACGCTGCAAATCCTGCGAAGCGGTCTGCTGGAAGTTCTGAATCTTTACATAATCGTCCTGCAACTCCTGGTTGTGACGGTCCTTAATGGCCTGGGGAGTGGAAGCATCCTTGTCGGCAGCCTCATAGTCGGCCATCTTCTTCTGGAAAGCGTCCTGCAGGTTCTTGAACTCGGTCTCATACTTGTCGCTCACCGACTTGAGGGTATTCTCGGCGGTCACCTTGTCGGGCATCACGTTGAAAATCTCACCGGTGTTGACATAACCGAATTTTTGAGCTTGTGCAGCAAAGCACATCATAGTAGCCGTAATGGCTAAGAGCATAAATCTTTTAAACATGTCTAAAAAAATTTGATATTATAATTCTTCTTTTTCTTAATAATACACAATCTAATGCCTAAAGCCTAAAGCCTAATGCCTAAAGCCTTACTTATAACCCATCTTCTCGAGCACCTCGTTGCTCACGTCGATGCGGGGCGAAGCGAAGATGATGCTCTGGCTGCTGGCACGGTCAAAGATGACCTGGAAGCCACGCTCCTCACACACCTTCTTGCAGGCGTTATACACATCGTCCTGGATGGGCTTGATGAGCGACTGACGCTTCTTGAACAACTCACCCTGCGGACCAAAGTACTTGTACTGCAGCTGCTGAGCCTCTTTCTCCTTCTCGGTGATCTCGGCTTCTTTCTTCTTCTTCTGGTCGTCGGTCAGGAACACCATGTCGGCCTGGTAGTTCTTGTACATGGTGTCGGCCTCTTTCTTGAGTTCGTCCACCTCGCGCTGCCAGCGCTGGGACACCTGGTTCAACTGCTCGTTAGCCATCTCATAGGCCGGGATGTTCTTCAGCACATACTCCATGTCCACGAGGGCAAACTTCTGCGCGTTGGCGGCCATGAAACCGGCAACAAGCGCCACTGCGATCAAAACGATTCTTTTCATATCTTTTTCTATTATCTATTTTAAAATTCGACTTTTAGACTGCGATAACCGCAAATCGTTTATTGATAACGTTGAAAAATTAACTTAATTGTGTTAATCCATTAGAATTCCTGACCAAGGATAAAGTGGAAGTTGCTGCCACCCTTCTGGCCATAGACGGTGTCAAAACCGTAGCCCCAGTCAATACCCATCATACCGATCATGGGCAGGAAGATGCGGGCACCCACACCAGCCGAACGCTTGATGTTGAACGGGTTGAAGTCCTTGACACTCGTCCAGGCATTACCGCCCTCGATGAACACGAGCGGATAGATAGTGGCGCTCTGCGACAGCATCAGCGGGAAGTGCAGCTCCATGACAAAGCGGTCATAGGCATAGCCCTCGCTGCCGTAGGGGGTGAACACACCGTTCTCATAACCGCGCAGGGCGATGGTCTCGGTGGCATAGGTATAGGAACCGGTCATACCGTCACCACCGACATAGAAGGTCTCGAACGGCGACTTCAGCCACTTGTTCCAGCTACCCAGCAGACCGAAGTCGGCACGGGTCATGAGCACCAGCGTCCAGCGACCGTCGGGATCGGTGAGCGGCGTGTAGGTGCGCGCCTGGAATTTGAGTTTCCAATATTCGATCCAGCGATACAGTTCTTTCTTTGACTGCTCGGTGGTGCTCTTGCTCAACGCTTCCCAGTTCTTCTTACCGAACAGGTTGGCAGGAGGCGTGGCATTGAAACTCAAGGTGAAGGAGCTACCCTTGCGGGTGTAGAGCGGGTTGTCGATACTGTTGCGCGACAGGGTCAGACCCAGCACAATCGAGTTAGACACACCGTTCTTCATATAATAAAGGTACTCCCAATTCTTGAGGCTGTACCACTGGTAGCTCAAGCTGGCCATGAAGGTGAAGTAGTCATCGGGCCACTTCAGTCGCTTACCGAAGCCCACCGTCACACCAGCCATCTGCAGGTACTTGTTGGGGTCATAAGCGTTCTCGTAGTAATTGTAGCCACCGTAACCGCCATAACCGTAACCGTAGCCGTAGCCACCCATACCATAATAATTGTTGTACATGTTGTACATCGCATTTTGGTACAACTGGCTATAGTAGGACGAGTTGATACCCGTTTGACGGCTGTAGAAGGCCGATAACGACAGCGAGTTAGGACGCTTGCCGCCAAACCACGGATCAAGGAACGACACGCTATAGGCCTGGTAGTACTTGGCGTTGGTCTGGGCACTGATGGTGAACGTCTGGCCCTCGCCCTGCGGGATAAGGCCCTTGTAGGACGACGGGTGCAGCAGGTTCTGTATCGAGAAGTTTGTGAACTTGAGCGAGGCCTTGAGGATGACACCTGTCTGACCCCAACCGGCACTCAATTCCACTTGGTCATTGGCCTTGCTCTCGAGGTTGAGGATGATGTCCACCGTGCCGTTGTCGGCATTGGATTCGGGGCGGATGTCCATCTTCTCGGGGTCGAAATGTCCCGTTTGAGCAATCTCGCGTGCCGAGCGCATGAGGTCCTCCTTGGAGAACAAGTCACCGGGACGAACGCGCAGCTCACGACGCACCACCTTCTCATACAGGCGGTCATTACCGTTGATGACCACCTTGTTGATGCGGGCCTGTTTGCCCTCGAACATGCGCATTTCCAAGTCAATGCTGTCCCCCTCGATTTTGCTCTCGATGGGTACGAGCTGATAGAACAGGTAACCGTTGTTCAGGTACAGGTTGGAAACAGCGTCATCATCTTCCTGTGTGCGCTTGGTGAGCAACTTCTGGTTGTACACATCACCCTTCTTGATACCCAAGATCTCGTTGAGAATGACCGACGGATAGACGGTGTTTCCCACCCAGGTGATGTCCGAGATGTAATAACGCTTGCCCTCATCAACCTTGAGGTAAACGTCAACGCTCTTCCCATCATAGGGGACCACGCTGTCGCTCACGATGACAGCGTCGCGGTAACCTTTCTCGTTATACTTGTCGATGATGAGTTGCTTGTCGGCCTCATAATCGCTCTGGACGAACTTCTTTTGAGAGAAAATCTTCAAGATGTCCTTCTTCTCATTGGTCTTCTTCATCGTGCGCTTGATCTTGCGGTCGCTCAGCACTTCATTGCCGTCGATATAGATCTTGTGCACCTTGATTTTCTCATGTTTGTCAACATTGATGTTGACGATGACCTCGTTCTGCTTGCTCAAGTCAGGTTCTTGGACAATTTCGCAAGTAGCCTGGCCAAAGCCCTTGTTGGCATAATATTTCTCAACGATGATCTTGATGCGGTCGGCGATATTAGGTGTCATCTGGCTGCCCACCTGGAAGTTAAGGCGCTCCATGATGTCCTTTTTCTCACCGCTCTTCATGCCATTGTAATTCACTTGCGAGACGCGGGGCTGCTGGCGCAGGTTAAACACCAGCCATGCCTGGTCCTTATAAATCTTCTCGACACGGATCTGCACCTTGGAGAACAGGCCTTGGCGCCAGAAGCGCTTGGCTGCTGTCTTGATGTCCTCACCGGGAATATCGATGCGCTGGCCCACGGCTAGCCCCGAATAGCCGATGATGATGTTTTCATCGTAGTTTTCCACTCCCTCCACACGGATGCCTGCAATCTCATACTTGCTGGGCGTGCCGGTGAAGATGATTTTAGGATTATAAATCGTATCATTAACGGTGCGCGTCTCCTGCGCGTTGACAGCGACAGGCACGAGCAGGGCCAACGCCATGAGCGTCAGCAAGACGTGCTTGATATTGATTGATTGTCTCTTCATTGTTCTTCGTTAACCTGTTCGCTCGTTTTACCGTAGCGGCGCTCACGCGCCTGGAAGTCAGCTATCGCGTCAACAAAGTCTTCCTTGGTAAAATCGGGCCAATATTTTGAGGTGAAGTAAAGTTCACTGTAAGCTATCTGCCACAGCAGATAGTTGCTCACTCGCAAGTCACCGCCAGTGCGGATGAGCAAATCCGGGTCGGGCATGTCGGCTGTGGCAAGGCGCGACGCGAACATGTCGTCATCGATGTCGGCAGGGGTCAGAGAACCCGCGACAGCCTCGCTCGCCAACCGGCGGCAAGCCTCAACAATCTCCCAGCGCGACGAGTAACTCAACGC
The DNA here is from genome assembly GCA_902784675.1 of uncultured Bacteroidales bacterium. Taxonomy (GTDB): domain Bacteria; phylum Bacteroidota; class Bacteroidia; order Bacteroidales; family Muribaculaceae; genus Sodaliphilus. Next base: position 48,944 of record CACZVR010000007.1, read on the forward strand.
CAGGCACAGCACCAGACCGGTGCAATGTCCCGTGTCCTGCATGCACTTGCGCAGGCGGTTGGAGGCGAACTCGGGCATGCGGCCCATATCGCCGATAGTGGTCAAGCGCACGTTGTTCTTGATCAAGTCGGGCGTCTGCTTCTCGATGCTCACCACGATGAGGTTCATCAACGCATCCACTTCGTCCTGCGGACGGTTCCAGTTCTCGGTCGAGAACGTGTAGAGTGTGAGATATTTCACGCCCACCTCGCTGGCTATCTCGGTAGCCTGACGAACGGTGTCCACTCCGTTCTCGTGGCCGAAGCTGCGCTCGTGACCATGCTGCTTGGCCCATCGCCCGTTGCCGTCCATGATGATGGCGACATGGCGCGGAATGCGCGTCGAGTCAAGTTGCTGTATTTTCTCGCTGAGTGATGACATCGCAATATTATTCTATATAGTTACACTTGATGCAACGCTTGCCGAACTCGTAGGACACCGTGAATTGCGCGAACGAATACCAGTCGGTGTTCTTGGCAAACGAGTGCTTAATGCCGAACAAGTCGCTCAAGCCATCGATGCGGTCGCTGAACTCCTTGCGCATGGTGAACTCAAAGCTCATATTGAGCCTGTCCTTGTGTTTGTATTTCACTCCGATGCCAAAGGGCACGGTAAACGACGCCTGATTGTGACCGTCGCAAATGGCGAACACAAAACCGACACCGGCCACCATGTAGGGGGAGATGGGTTTTAACTTTTTGTACATCGGACCGCGACCAAAGTTCAAGAAATTGAACTCTGCCGTGAATCCTGCGTCAATGAGACTGGAATTAAAGTCATAATCAATCCCATCGGGGTACTGAGTCAGATCATCCTTACTGTTGCCACGGATGTTGGCATAGTTGAGATTGGCCTTGAAGGCCCAACGGCTGTTGTGGTTGTAACGGAAGATGCCGCCCACAGTGAAACTGGGGTGCTTGAACACATTACCGCTGTTGGCCTCGCCCAAATAGCCGGTCATTCCCAATGACGGACCCACCTCATACTTGTAGGACTGCGCCACCGCTGCAGTAACGGTGAGCACAGTGAACAACGCTATGAACAGTGTTCTCTTCATCATTCTCAATACACGGGAGCGTTCGTCAAGCGATTATACACACCGCGCCACAGATAGGGCAACAACTGATTCTGATTATTGAATCCACCGAACAGGTAGATATAGGGGCACTCCCATGAGTTGGTCAAGGCCACCACTCGACGAGGCATGTGGTTGCCACCGCCTGCAGTCAAGGTCTCAAACTGCACAAAAGCCTGAGCGCCGTAGAACTTGGGCATGTGGCTGGGTTGCGACAACGTTGTGCCGCCCTTATACCAGGTGATACCCTGCGTGTCCGACAGATAAATGTCGCCGTTCAAAGTGCCGTCGGCAAGTTTGCCGCCCATCAGATACCACGTTTCCTGGCGGCCGTAACGACGCACGCCTTTCAACGGTTTGTAGGTATAGTAGGCGAACAGGGTGGCATCGGTCAATGCAGGCAACACGTTAGTGTGGACGTTGTTGATTTTGCCCCATCGATGACCGTCAAAGCCCCACACGTCGTTCAAGACCTTACCGTCGCTGTCAATACCGCCCACGATCATGGATTGTTGAGCAATAGTCCACTTGTTATCGGTCGAAATCATGCCCGAAGAGTGGTTCACAGGGAAACCTTCCTCAACAGCACTCATCGTGAAACCATCGCTGTGGGGATACTCATCATGGTAATAGCCATCATCGCCGTGCACAACACCCAGCACGCGGTCGTCATAGGCGCCCAACACACTATGCCATGTCACGCCACAGGATGACCATTCATGACCATCGGCCGAGGTGTAGAGCACTCCGTCGGCATCAAGCATGTAGAGTGCGTCGTCGGTGGCTACCAGCGACTGCACCTGGGGCACAAAGGGTAAGGTGACACTTTCCTTGCTCCATTCACTCTGATCGGGGGTGGATGCTGTAAACAGGAAACTCTCGTAGCCGTTATAGTTCAAGATGCGATAAATGTCGCCCTGCTTCACGGCCTTGTGACCGATGGCAGTATAACGATAACCCGGCAAGTCGCGACGCCACGACTCACTCCAGATGAGCGTGTCGGGATTCACCTTGTGGACAAGCACCTTGACCTCGTAATCCTTGACCATGGTCTTGTCGGCCGACGTAACGGTGAGCACGGTCCTTCCGGTGAAGTCCAGGCTCTTGGTCATCGAGGTGGTATAGTTGATGGCCGTGTCGGCCTGCACGGTAGCTCCGGTGATGTTGAATATAGCCGAGTTTACAGTGTTCAGGAAATCTATGGTCACCTTCAAAGCCGAGATGTCGGTGCCCACGGGCAGCGAGTCGGCATTATAGATCAAGCCATTGTCATAGTCAACAGTGAAGTGCACCGAATCCAAGTCGGCAAGCACCTCGGAATTGGCCTGGAGTGCGAATCCCTTGATAAGCGTTGTCTGTTCGCTTTCGCTGTAGCTGTAAACGCTGTCATCATCGTCTTTATCTTTGTTGCATGAGGACAATGCTGACACGAGCGAAAGCATTACTGCCAACGCCAGCATGAGATATAGCGGAGTTCTATTTGTCATTATCGTTTCGGTTGTTCTTTATAACAAACGGCAAAATTACAAATTTTGTGCAAGCCGAGCGCAAAAAAGTTCACATAATTTGCCGACGCGCAGCCAAAATTATCCGCCTCAAAGTCGGTTACAAACGAGAACTTTCCCTCTAATAATGTATAAAACCGCCTTTTTGGCGGGCCAAAGATACTATTTAACAAGCATACTGAATGTGCCTGTTAAAGATAATAAACGCATTTTCGGCGCTTTTTACACCTTTTTAACGAAGTGAAGCGGTCGGGATTAGTGTGGTGATGGTATTGCCATCAATGTGATGGCAGGAAATGACATTTCCCTCAATGACCGGAGCTGCCACACCCTGCCCCACCCTGCGCGGGCTGGTTTCGATGCGCGCTTCGTCCCACAGGCCGGCATCTATCATCTGCTGCAGCACCCGGGTACCGCCCTCAACCATCACGCTGGTCACGCCACGGCGATACAAGTCCTCGAGCCACAACTGTGGGCTGGCTGTGTCCATTTTGACATATTCCACACATCCGTCCACAGCGTTTTTCACACCATTATAGACGATGGCGGGTAAACCGTCGGTGAACAGTTTAAGGTCGTGCGGGATTGACAAGTTGTGAGACAGCACGACACGCAACGGTGAACGACCGGGCCAATAACGGGTAGTGAGTGAGGGGTTGTCGATGCGGGCCGTGTTAGCCCCCACGACGATGGCGTCACACAAGCTGCGCTCACGATGCATCAGGCACATGGTCACCGGGGTGGACATGCGCAGGGGATTCTCGCCGGCCTCGGGCGGCAACGCGATGAAACGGTCGGCCGTCTGCGCCCACTTGAGTTGCACCCACGGGCGACCGATGGTGTGGGCGGTCATGAAACGGCGATTCAAGTCGCGACATTCCTGCTCCAGCATACCCACAACAACCTCGACGCCGGCGTCTCGCAGCAAGGCCACACCACGGCCTGCCACCTTGACAAACGGGTCTAAACACCCCACGACCACGCGCGGTATGCCGCACTCGATGAGAAGATTGGCACACGGGGGCGTTTTTCCATAGTGTGAGCACGGCTCTAATGTCACATAGATGGTGCTGTCTTTCAGCAAGTTCACATCATCAACACTGGCCACGGCATTCACCTCGGCATGGGCCTCGCCGCATCGGCGGTGCCACCCTTCCCCGATGATGGTCCCGTCGGGACCGACAATGACCGCACCCACCATGGGATTGGGCGATGTGTGCCCCATCCCTAAGCGGGCCAGCTGCAAAGCTCGGCGCATGTATTTCTCATCTTCCATCATCAACTACGCTCTGCGATGGCGAAACGCGGCTTACCGAAACTGTCGTCAAGGATGCGCACCTCATCAAAGCCGTTATCCTCCAGCAGACGTTTCACCTCGGCTCCGAAGCGCTGATTGATTTCCAGGTACAGGCGACCGCCTTTTTCCAGCGATTCGCGGGCATAACGAGCAATCGCCTTATAAAACAGCAAGGGGTCATTGTCGGGCACGAACAGCGCCTGTCCCGGCTCATAGTCCTTGACGTTGCGCTCCATCGCCTCGCGCTCACTCCAGCAGATGTAAGGTGGATTGCTCACGATAATGTCATAGGGTGCTGCTGGTTGAGGTGCCAGCATGTCGCTCTCGAAAAAGCGCACTTTGACCTTGAGATTGGCGGCATTCTCACGCGCTACTGCCAGCGCGTCCCGCGAGACATCAAGCGCATCAACTTGGGCAAACTTCAACGCCCTGGCCAGCGAGATGGCAATGCAGCCGCTGCCGGTGCCCATGTCGAGCACCCGCAGGTCGCTGCCCGTGTTCTCGTCGATAATGAGGTCCACTAGTTGCTCGGTCTCGGGACGCGGAATGAGCACAGCGGGTGTCACCTTGAACTTGTGTCCGTGGAACAGCGCGCTGCCAACGACATACTGCAACGGCTCGTGACGGCGCAACCGTGCGATGATGTCGGCGACACGTTCCTCGGCAAACTCGGGCAATTCGCTTTCCTGCCTGAGTGCCACATCCACCGGGTCATAGTTAAACACATCCTCGCAGATGACGCGAATCATCGCCTGCACCTCTTGCGGCTCGGCGACTCCGGCCAAGCCACTCCTGAGTTGTTCAATAGCTTCTTTAAGTTTCATAATGGGCAAAATTAGTGCAAGCTGCGCAAAATGGCAAATATTGTGAGAGCAAAATGCATTCGTGCATCCCCACTGCCCGATTTCGCCATGAAGAAAAGCACTCATCCTCAAGCTGCACACAGCCTCGTTTTAAAAACACCGACCCGCCCTGAATGCCAGAGCGGGTCAGCATGATAAGATGATATCACGTCATCACTTGGCGATGAAATGGTAATGGCCTGTCATGTCATTAAAGAACACTTTATAGGTGCCTGCTTTAACAGGGATATTCAAGCCTCCATTTTCTCCCTGGCCATAAGGGAACATGTCTGTGCCCCAATTAAAGGACCAGTCACCATCGGCAGCGAACTTCAGTTCTCCATCGCTGGTCAGTGTAAACTCATCCACATACCAGTCATGATTCTCTACTGCAGGCGAACCTGTGTTCACGGGTGTCATAATGTCCTCGGTAGTGACCCAACCGTTGAAATACCCTGGCATCGCGATGTATTGAAAGGTATAAACCGTCGACAAATAGGGTTCAATGTTCAAGGTCATGGTCTTTGTATTCAACGTGATCGTGTAATAACCATCATTCAAGAGAAATGAGGAAAAGTCGGGATCGTCAAATGATCCCATCACATAGTTTCCCTGATTATCTACGCCCCATCCTTCATCAATGTTGCCGGGCTCGTGCAGAATCGTGAAGTAACCGCGCGGGACATGCCCCGACCATGTGAGCGTTCCCTTGCCTTGACTATCGAACTCTCCGTCGGGATACATGGGCAACACGCTCACACCCAAGGCTTCTTCTCCAGTCTCATAGCCCCAGATGTTGCTACCGAAGAAATTGCCCCACAAGTACCACATATCAATGCCCTTGGGTGCTGGCCATTCATTGGTGAGCAAGTAGTTGATGAGCACGGTCAAGTCGTCCATATTTATGGGACCGTCTTCATTCGTGTCGGCAGCAGGTAGATTAATCGATGAGGCGTCACCGGTGAGCAGGTAATTGATCAGCAAGGTCAAGTCGTCCATGCCAACCGCGCCATCGCCGTTGAGGTCGCCCCTGATGAATTCACCCGGGAAGTCGGCCTCGGTGATGTTTTGGAACTTCTTCCAAATAGTCGCTTGGCGGTAGGCTTGTGCACTGCCGCGGGGAACAATGAGTTGGACACTTGAATATTGCGCTTCGGAGAAGGGCTCGTGGGTGAAGTCGAATTCGCAGGTGGGTGGCGTAGTGGCCCTGACGGTGAGGGTGGTCAGGCCATTGGCACCGACAAAGGCACTATAGCCGAGGGAGGTGAGTGTGGCAGGCAGGTCGGCCGAAGTCAGCGATGAGCAGTTGTAGAAGGCGTAGTTTTCGATGGTGGTGACGCCATTGGGAACCTCGATGTCAGGCAATGCCGTGCAACCGTAAAACGCGTATCCTTCAATCTTGCGGAGTGAATTAGGCATGGTGATGCTGGTGAGCGACACGTTGCCGCGGAAGGCCTCGCTGCTGATTACCTCTGTCCCGTCGGGAACCGTGTAATAGGTGGTTTTGCCCTCGGGGAAGGAGACGAGCCGCTTGCCGTCCTTGGTGTACAGGACAGCATCGATACTGGTGTAGCGGGTGTTGCCCTCTTTGACATAGATGCCATAGAGGAGCGGGTCGACGATGAAGGCGTCGCTCCTGATGCTATCGACCGATGCGGGAATCCAGATTTTGCCGAGGTTGTGCATGTGTGCAAACGCGTAACCGCCGATTCGCTGGACACCTTCATGAAGGACGGTCTTATCGACTTTAAGGCAGTTGTAGAAGGCATAGTTGCCGATGGTTTTTACGCTGAAGGGCACTTCAGCCCTGACCATCTTAGAGCAGCCGTAGAGGGCATAGTTATCAATCGATGCCACGGTGCACAAGTTGCCCTGATAGGCCACCTTGGGCGAGATGCCGGGATCCACGATGTTTGAGTTGATAACGTCGGTGACTGTAGTGCTCAGGGCGGCGTCGGTGGTCTTGTAGATGAGGCTGTCGACGGTAAACTCTGTGCCGGTGGCCAGGGGCGAGATTTCGGCAACGTTGAAGGTGAAGTCACTTGCATTCCAGTTATGACTGGCATAGGCGCTGGAGGAGCCGGCGGGCACATAGAGTCTGGTACCGTTTGCAACATTGAATCCCACGTCGTAGAACGCATTTTCTATAATTGTCGGTGGTGTAGCCCCTGCAAAAGTAATCTCACTCAGGTTATCGGTATAGAGTAAAGCCATATCCCCAATGGTCTCGAGGGTTGATGGCAGATAAAGAGACTCCAGTTGATCACAATAGGCAAATGCGGAGTGATTAATCGTCTGCAATCCTTCGTCAATGACCACGCGTTTCACCTGAGAGCGGTAGAATGCGGCAGCCCCCAAATCGTCCAAGCCCTGGGGAAGGTAAGCCGACTGCAGAGCCGAAGTCCCATCAAATGCATAGGCCCTGATGGAGTCGGTCCCGTTGAGCACCGAGTAATGCTTGTCGGGCCTGGCAGCGGGATAGCAGATCAGCGATTGGGGCTGGCCATCAGCTTTTTTAGAGTAAAGCACATCGTAGTCGAGCATGAAATGAGGATTCTCGGCAGGCATGATGAATGAGGTCAGCGACGTGCAACCAAAGAATGGCATAGTGCCGACGTACGACAGATTAGGTCCGATGACGCAGTATAAGAGGTTGGTAGCGTCCTCAAAGGCGTAGTCGTCGATGGTTGTGCAGTTATAGGCTGACTGAGTGATGACTTCGGTCTTCTGCGGGGCATAACGGATGAGCCGCGTCTGCTGCTTGTCATACAGGACATTATCAACGGCGCTGTAGTTCGGATTGGCCCCGTCGACAGTGATTTCGGCCAGGGACGGACATTCCTCCAATGGTGCCTCATCGATGAAACGGACGCTTGCAGGGAAGGAGATGGAAGTCAGATTAAGGCAAGCACCGAACGCACGATATCCGATGGTATCAACACCCTCAGACAGGTCAAGCGATGTGAAGCCCGTGTTGTAGAAGGAGTAATGATCGTACTTCTTGACACTCGAGGGGATAGTGATTGAATTTAAATCAGTGCAGTAGGTGAAACACTGCAGGGGAATCTCGGTGAATCCTTGGCCGAAGGAAACATTCTGCAGCGACTCGCAGCGCATGAAGCACAATTCGCCCAACGACTGCACGCTACCGGGAATAGTTGCACTCGTGAGCGCCGAGCAGCCATAGAAACAAGCCCTGCCAATGCTTTGCACTCCATATGGAATGTAGATGCTGGTGAGTCCTGATTGACGGAATGCATAGTCGCCAATTGTTCTCAAAGTGCTGTAAATAGTGATCTGTGTCAATGCCGTGCAATTGTAGAATGCCGCATAGTCAATCACGGTGACACTACCGGGAATAGTTACCCCTGTCAGGCCGGAACTCTGGCGGAAGGCCGACGCGCCGATGGCGGTGACGGTATAGACGGTGCCTTCATGGGTAACCGTCGACGGGATGCGCACGAGACCGCTGTAGGAGTTAAAGTTGAGGTCCTTATAGGTGACCTCGGCAGTGTTGGTGCCGGTGATGCGGTAATAGATACCGTTTGACTCAAAGTCGTAACTCTTCCCGACGATGTTGGAAAAGTTCTGCCATACCGAGGCCGACTGGTACTGGCTCACGGCATTATCGGGCACATAGAGCGTGGCGTTGGAGTAGGCTGCCGTGGGGAAACAACTGCTGTCGGTGCAGATGGGGGGTGTCGTGGCCCTGCAGGTGATGCTGGTGAGTGCATTGCAATTAACGAATACATTCTGGGCAATCCAGTTCACGCTCGAGGGGATAACAACGCTTGACAATTGTGAACAGTTGCCAAAGGTGCAATACTCTATACTCTCAACACCCTCCGGGATGGTGCAACTTGTCAGACTTGTGCAGTCGTAGAAGGCATAAATGCCAATGCTGGAGACTGTTGTCGGAATGCTCACACTGGATAGGTAATGACAGTAATAGAATGTTGAAGGATGGATGGCTGTCACGGTATAGGTTTTTCCCCCGTGAGTGACGGTTGACGGAATGACCACATCTCCGGTATAATAATTACTGAAATAAGTATAAGAACTGTTTGGGTAGGTCACTTCAGCCTTGTTGTCACCCAGGTCTTTATAGAAAATGGCATCCACGGCAAAGTCGCAGTCCATTTCCTCGATGGTGCTGAAGTTGGACCATAAAGAACTGGACTGATAATTGGACATGTAGCCTTGGGGGACGATGAGTTTGGCATCGCTGTAAACCGATGTCGGGAAATTATTGGTATTGGTGCAGAAACCTGGGTTGGGTTTCAGACAGATAATCGACTTCAGGCTTGTGCAACCGCTGAACACATTATTGTAGACGGCTGACAGAGATGCGGGCAGGGTGATATTGATAAGTCCTGTACAGTTCTGGAATGCGTAGTTCATTATATACTGCACCGAGTTGGGAATCACCACGCGTATCAGGTCGGTACAGTTGTTGAAGGCCGACACGCCAATAGACGTCACGTTGTAGGTCGTCTCATTATAAGTCACCGTGGCAGGGATATTGACTGTGCCGCTGTAACTGTTGTAGTTGGTGTCTTTATAGGTCACCGAGACACTTGTACCGTTGCCGTTGATGTTGTAGTAGATGCCGTCTTTCACAAAATCATAGGCGTTGGCCGGCAATGCCAACGCGAGACACGCCATCAGAATGGCCAATGTCTTGAAGTAAATAAGTTTATCCATAAGCAAAATTCCTTTTTTTGTGATTAGTTCGATATTTTTGCAAATTTAGTTAAAAACACCTGTTCCGACAAATATTTTTGAATCAAAATGCCATTTTGTCGAAAAGAATGTAAGTTTTTGAGGCATTATTTTGCGCGTTTAATTTTTTTCACTAATTTTGTAAGTTGTTTAACATTAATGCCTCTCCACGATGAGTGAAAACCAAACAAACAAACAGGGATTTTGGTCTCGGGTTTTCCATCTGTATTATGATGGCTTCCGCAGCATGACAGTGGGTAAGACGCTGTGGCTCATCATTGGCATCAAGCTGTTTATTTTCTTTATTATCATCAAACTCATCTTCTTCCCCAACTTCCTGAACACCAAGTGTGACAACGAGGAGGAGAAGACCGAATACGTGCGCCATCAACTGACGAACGAAGCAAGCGCAAAGATGAACAACGTTCAATCTTTGCCTTGCAAGGAGGAAGAAGACGCAAGTCAACTGACGAACGAAGCAAGTGCAAAGACGAACAACGTTCGATCTTTGCCTTGCAAGGAGGAAGAAGACGTCAGTCAACCCTCCGACCGACAGACTAACAACTAAGGACTAGGGACTAAGGACTAAAAACTAAAAGACTATTAACCAACATCTTAAAACTAAATAATTATGGAAGAATTAATCAATGTTGTTGACTGGTCGAGGGCGCAATTCGCACTCACGGCTATCTACCATTGGTTGTTCGTGCCGTTGACGCTGGGTCTGGGTATTATCGTCGCTGTTATGGAGACAATCTACCTAAAGACCAAGAGCGAGAAATGGCTTGCGACAACCAAGTTCTGGATGACCATCTTCGGCGTGAACTTCGCTATCGGCGTCGCCACGGGTATCATCCTGGAGTTTGAATTCGGTACCAACTGGTCCAACTACAGTTGGTTTGTGGGTGACATCTTTGGCGCACCGCTTGCTGTGGAAGGCATCCTTGCCTTCTTCATGGAATCGACGTTCATCGCAGTGATGTTCTTCGGTTGGAAGAAGGTGAGCCCCAAGTTCCACCTGGCCGCCACTTGGCTCACCGCCATCGGTGCCAGCCTGTCGGCATTGTGGATCCTTGTGGCCAATGCATGGATGCAGTATCCCACGGGCTGCGAGTTCAACCCTGCGACAATGCGCAACGAGATGACGAGTTTTGCCGCAGTGGCACTCTCGCCCATGGCAATCAGCAAGTTTTTCCACACCGTGTTGAGCGCATGGGCCCTGGGCGGCGTATTTGTCTGCGGTGTGTGTGGATGGATGATGCTCAAGAAGCGCAACATGGACCACTGCTGGCGCAGCCTCAAGGTGGGCGCTTGGGTGGGTGTCATCGGCATCGTGCTCACGATGATCACCGGCGACACAAGCGCTGTCACCGTGGCCAAGTACCAACCCATGAAATTGGCTGCCATGGAAGGCCTCTACAAGGGTAACCACGAGCAAGCCATCGTGGCCTTCGGTATCTTGAATCCGTCCAAGCAGGCCTTTGACGATCAGGATCCTTATCTGTTCGACATCAGCATCCCCTATGGTCTGTCATTCCTTGCCACCCACGATTTCAAGGCCTTTGTGCCCGGCATCGAGGACATCATCAACGGCGTGAGCTATGACAACGAGGGTAATGAAATCAACACTGTTTCCTATGCCGAGCGCATGGAGCGCGGCAAGCAGCTGCAGGAAATGCTCTCGCAGTACAGCGCGGCGATGAACAGCGGCAACACAATGCTGCAGGACAGCCTCAAGAATGTCATTAACGCAGACTTCAAGCACTTTGGCTACGCCTATCTCGACAAGCCCGAGGAGGCCATCCCCAATGTGCCCCTGACGTTCTACACGTTCCACTTCATGGTGACCGTTGGCGGCTACCTGCTGGTGTTCCTGTTACTGGCGCTGTTCTTCGTGTATAAGCCCAACATCTTGAACAAGGCCAAGTGGGCCAAGTGGTGGCACATCTTGGCCATCATCACCATTCCGCTGACCTACCTGTGCAGCGCGAGCGGCTGGATTGTCGCCGAGGTGGGACGCCAGCCCTGGACCATCCAAGACCTGATGCCCAACAAAGTGGCCATCAGCGACTTGAGCGCAGGTTATGTACAGACGACCTTCTGGATCTTTGCCGTGGTGTTCACCGCCTTGCTGATTGCCGACATCGGCATCATCTGCAAGCAGATTTCCAAGAAGTCGCAGACCGATTTAGACACCGTTAACGATTAAGGAAGGAGGACCCAAGACATGACAACATACAATCTGTTACAGAATTACTGGTGGCTCATCATGTCGGTGCTGGGTGCTTTGCTGGTGTTCCTGCTCATGGTGCAGGGCGGCCAGTCGATGCTCATCCACTATGCCAAACCCGACAAGCGCGCGCTGCTCATCAACTCGATGGGCCGCAAGTGGGAGTTGACCTACACAACCCTGGTGACCTTTGGCGGCGCCTTCTTCGCCTCGTTCCCGTTGTTCTACAGCACCAGCTTCGGCGGTGCCTACTGGCTGTGGATGCTCATCCTGTTCAGCTTCGTCATCCAGGCCATCAGCTATGAGTACCGTTCCAAGCCCGGCAACATCTATGGCTCGCGCTTCTATGACACGCTGTTGCTGATTAATGGCATCGTGGGTCCCGTCCTGCTGGGCGTGGCCGTTGCGACGATGTTCTTTGGTGCCGAGTTTACGGTGACCAAGAGCAACATCCTCAACGTGCAGGGCTCGTCCATCTCGCAGTGGGGTCCAAAGCATGGCATCGAGGCCATCTTCTATTGGAAAAACCTGTTGTTCGGTGTGATGGTGTTCTTCCTGGCACGCACCCTGGCATCGCTCTACTTCATCAATAACATCGACGATGACGAAGTCAATGCCAGCCAGCGCCACCAGCTGCTCATCAATGCGGGCGTGTTCGTGCCCCTGTTCCTTGCCGTGGTGGTGGTCATCCTCACGTCGCCGGGCGTGGGCTATGACGACAGCGGCAATGCTCAATGGGTCGCCTACAAATACCTGCATAACTTCCTGGCAATGTGGTGGGCGCTCATCATCCTGCTCATCGGCGTGGTGATGGTGCTCTACGGCGTCATCAAGACGCTGATGAAGGGCGACTACAAGCAGGGCATCTGGCCCGCAGGCATCGGCACCATCCTGGTGGTGATGACCCTGTTCTGGGTCATGGGCTACAACAACACCGCCTACCTGCCCTCGCTGCTCGACGTCCAGAGTTCCCTCACGCTGCGCAACAGCTAGTTCACCCTCACCGTGATGAGCATCGTCAGCATCCTCGTGCCCTTCGTCCTGGCCTATATCGCCTACTGCTGGTACAAGATGGACCACCGCAAACTCACCAGCGACGAACTCGACCATACGGACGAGAAGTATTAATGAGCTGTTAGCTTTTAGCAATTAGCTGTTAGCTTTTGACTGTTAGCGCTGATTAACTTACAATAAAATATTATGATGATAAGAAAAAAAGCAATGGGCGTGTGCACACTGCTGTTGATGACTATGGCAGTAACGGCACAGCCACCGCACAATGTAGTAGGATACAACAAGGATAACAACACCCTGACCACGGTACATTACGGTTATGGCAACAGTGTTGACAATATCACTGTGGCAGGAGAAGTCCAGACCACCATCTCGCTGAATGGACAAGGGATGCCGACTGAAGTAGTGAATGACTACGCCACGATGTCACTCAGTTGGGCTGGCACGCAGTCGGTGACCGTCACTCAGCAGGTCAATGGCGAGAGCAGAACAGACAAACTGGCTATGCCTGACGGCGCTGTAACAAACTATCGTGCCGAATATCAGCAATACAAGCAAAACCCATCCACTTTGGACCAAATCGACCAATTTCTGGCTGGCGGTGGTGCAAAATTGGTGGGTGGCATCATTGGCTCTGTCATCGACATGCTGGAAAATCCCATCGGTGCCTGCTTTGCCCAAGCACTTGAAGCCGGCAAGGCCACCGAAAACTCCATCATTCCCATCAACGACCTCCAGGCACTGGAAATAGCCTCCAACCTTAACAAGTCTGTTGCCGACCGCCTGAAGGATGCAGCCGTGAACAGTATATTCGAGAATTACAAGGAATGGACAAACGAGTGGAGTGATCTCGTTTATAAGTGGCAGTTGGAAAAATACCGCAAGTTGAAGGCAGACAACCGCGACGCTCAAGCGTGGCGGCTGGAGTTGGCGAAAACCCTTCTTGACAACGGCAAGACCATCGAAGAAGCCGTCGAGATAATCAATCAACAGCACAAGGGTGGAACAAGTGACCTTGGAGGAAAGCAGAGCGCCAGCTCAAGTGCAGGTACCAGTGCCAGTGGCGGCAGCAGTTCAATTGGCAGCAACGCCAGTGGCACTAACGGCGGAAACAACGGCGGCGGAAACAACGGCGGCAACGATGGCGACAATGATGGCGATAATGATGATGCAGCATTGTTCGATTCACAAATTGTCATTGACCACATCAAAGAGCTTTACAAGAACGACAAACGGGGACTGCCTCCCGAGATGATTGCCGAATGGACCGTCTATGTGGTATGGGGTTATCACAGGATTGTCAACTTCAAACTCAATCCCGACAAAAAAAGTTATACAGAAACAGTGATTCTGGATGGACATGAACGCCATGTCGATAAAGTTGACGACCCGCACATCTATGTTAGTTTCAATGGTGATGACGGATGGGGCGTGGAGAAGGCTGTCATTATCCCCCTTCCCAAGAAGTAAGAATAGGCATAGCTGAATCAAATTCATCAGTGGCACCCACTTCAACAAGGGATGCCACTGATACTTTTATGACTAAGCTGTTAGCATTTAGCTTCATGAATGTTGTCAATAATTGTCAACAGGGTTGTTGATGTTGTCTGATGATTGTTTGAAGTATAAAAAAACTGGTGAATGATAACTTTTTTGTATCTTCGCAGCCTGAAAAACAAAAAAAACGACACTTAATCATGAATGTAAAGGTTAACGATATCGTGCGCTTCCTTAATGACGTGGGAGGCGGCAGAGTTTCCAGGATTGACGGTAAGACCGTCTATGTGGAGGATGAGGACGGCTTTGAGCGACCTGCAATGGAGCGCGACCTTGTTGTCGTGGGACAAGCCGGGACCAAGGCATCGGCCTATGAGCGGCCATTGGACATCCGCACCCGACAAGTCGAGCCCGATAAACCCGCACCCAGGCCCCAACCCGCGCCCGAGCCTGTCCTGCCCGTCGAGGAGACACCCGAGGGTGAGGTGCTGAACGTCGTGCTGGGTTATGAGGCCCGCGAAATCAAACACCTGAACACCACCACTTTCTATGCCTCGTTGGTCAACGACTCGAACTATTTCCTGTATTTCACCTACATGACCCGTGGCGACGGTGACGGCGACTGGAAGACCCGCTACCACGGCATCGTTGAGCCCAACATCATGGTGCAACTCGAGGAATTCGGCCACGACGACCTGAACTACATGACGCACATCGCAGTGCAGTATGTCGCTTTCAAGCAGGGCAAAGGTTTCAAGCTGAAGAATCCCGCCCTCATCGAACAAAGGCTGGACGTGACCAAGTTCTACAAGGTGCACTGCTTCCACGAGAACCCCTACTTTGACGTGCCCGTCATCACAGTGGAAATCGTGACGAACGACCGGCCCGCACGACAGATGCGCATCGACAGCGGAGAACTGGAACGCGCCATGAAAGAGAAAAAGCGCATGGACCGTCCCCAGCGCAAGCCCGTGCAAAAGAAGACCGACAGCAACGGCATCATCGTCCAGGACCTGCACATCGCCTCGCTGATGGACAACCTCACCGGCATGACACCCGGTGCCATCCTCGAGTACCAGATGGACAAGTTCCGCGAGGTGATGGACGCCAACATGAGCAAACACGGCCAGCGCATC
>CACZVR010000008.1 GCA_902784675.1 uncultured Bacteroidales bacterium
CAAGCCGCTACCCACCATCACGGCGGCAATCTTGGGATAGCGCTGAATGGTATCCTCGATGTCCTCGACAGTGCGCAAGTTGCCGTTATAGACCACGGGCCACGGTGAAGCAGCGAGCAAGGCCTCGAACTGCTCGATGTCAAGGTCACCCTTATATTGCTGCTTGCCGATGCGGGGATGCACCGCGATGTTGACCGGTTTCAGCATTTCCATCAGCGGCAGGATGTCGCGCCACTGGTCGTTGCGGTCCCAACCGAGCCGCATTTTCACCGAGAACTCTACCCCATCGACGGCGGCCAGGGCCTTAAAGAGTCCCTCGACCAGGTCGGGATAGGCCAGCATGCCGGAACCCTTGCGGTGCAGGGCGATGGGCGGGAAGGGACAGCCCAGATTGATGTCGATGCGGCTGTAGCCCATCTGTTTGAGCGCATCGACCATCATCAGGGCATGGTCTGGTTGACAGGCGAGAATCTGCGGGATGAGCGTGATGCCCGCATTGCGCTCGGGATTCACGTCGCGCAGGTCCTTGCGCCTCACCTCGCCATGCTCCACGCGCATGAAGGGCGCATAGTAGGCATCCACGCCGCCAAACACCTCGTGTTGCGCCATGCGCCACACATTGTCGGTCACACCTTGCAGCGGAGCCGCAAGCACTGGTATCTTGAAGTTGTCGTTCATATTCATTATTGTTTGATGGCGGTGTACCGCCCGTTGGTAATCTTATCGATGGAGAGGAGTTGGAAAAGCAAGTCATAGGCCGACGTGCTCCCCTCGTTGTCATTGCAGTCCTCGTGGAAAAAGGCGATGGCACCGTTTGCGGCGGCAATCATCGTCGAGTAAGCCGAATAGTTACCGGTCACCTGATAGCATTGCCAACCCCACGAGAAGTCGGCGGGCTCGTCATAGTCGTTGGCATCGGTCAGCGGTTTGTAGTAGATGCTCACGCGCTGACGGCCCTTGCCACGCGGCACCGATTGAAACGCCAAATGCATGGGACGGTTATCGCTCATCCGCATCACAGGCACGATGAGCAATTCGCCGTTGCAAGAACAGCTCTCGCTGTAGGTACCCAGTTCAGGGTCATTACTGACGGCCACTTCACCCCATGAGCCAGTGGTGTAGTCATAGATATTGTACAGCCTGCCGCTAGTGGCCGTCTGCTTGGAGCGACAACTGAGCAGCACATTGCCGTCGGGCAGTTCTTCGACCTTGGCCTCATCGCCCCATGGGGCGGTTGTGGGTCGCGCCGAGGGACCTCCCAAAGCCTGCCATGTCTGCCCGAAATCGTCACTATACAGCACCAGGCATCCCACGCCCATGGGAGCATCCACAGCCGAGTAGATGCGGTAATAGTCACCATGCTTGATAAAGTGGCTCTGGCAGATGCGACCGCTTGAGAAGAACAGGCTGTTCACCTCGGGAAAATCGGCAAAGATGTCATAAATGTCGCTGGTCACGTCATCACCAGTCCAAACACAGGCGTTACTGTCACTTGTATAACGCCCCACGCGCAACGGCTCATGCAGTGTGGAGTTCAAAAAGCCCTGCTTGCCCGAAGCGCACATGACGAGCACCCGGCCCGACTCGCGGTCCACGACTGCCGCCGCGTCGCCGTGACTGTCGTGAAAACCCTCGCGCCGACCGTCGCCATCGGCAATCATGCAGGTCTCGCCCCACGTCCGGCCGCCATCGCTGCTGAATCGGCCCACGATGTCGATGCCCCAGTTGCCGCCGATGTCATAGTCGCTGCCATGGCGGTCATCGGCGATGGCGAGCAACCTGCCGTCAAGCAACTGCACAACTGCAGGAATGCGATAGTACTGCCCCCGCGCCACATCGGTGTCGAACACGACCGTCTGGGCAGCGCCATGGAATGACATCACCCATCCCAGCAGCACCAGCAGATATCTAAAACGACTCTTTTTCATAAAAACAGTAACTCTACAAAAGTACTCATTTTTCCGAAAAACCACTATCTCTGCAATTGGAAATTATGCTTGGTCATGGAAGAGAACAAGATTGTCATATATCAAGTGGAAGGCGGGCAAAGCCAAATTGATGTTCGTCTGGAGAATGATACCGTCTGGCTGACTTAGGCCCAAATGGCAGAATTGTTCCAAAAAGACCAGTCTGTTATTGCGCGTCATATAGCCAATGTTTTTAGAGAAGGAGAGTTAGAAAAGGAGAGTAATATGCAAATTTTGCATAAAACTTTCTCTAAGTATAAACCAACGAAGATATATGATCTCGATGTTATCATTTCGGTAGGGTATCGCGTTAAGAGTAAGCGCGGTACGCAATTCCGAATTTGGGCTCGCAAGGTGTTAAAGGATTATCTTGTTAAGGGCTTTGCTGTGAATGAACGGATGCGTCGAGACCAGATTGGAGAATTGAGGCAATTGGTGCAGGTGGTGGGACGCACCCTCCAACAGCAGCCGTTGTTGAAAAACGAGGAGAACCAGGCCTTATTTGACATCGTTGTGGATTACACCTATGCCCTTGATACGCTTGATGATTATGATTATCAGCGTCTTGTCGTCTCGGGCACCACGCAGGAAGACAAGTTCCATGCCACCTACGAAAATGCAAATCGCGCCATCCAGTCCCTGCGAAAAAGTTTGGTGGCAGCACATTGTTCGGCAACGAGAAAGACGACTCGTTCAAGAGCAGTATCGGTCAAATATACCAAACTTTTGGAGGTCAGGAACTGTACCCCAGCGTGGAGGAGAAAGCTGCCATGTTACTCTATTTAGTGACCAAGAACCACTCCTTCAGTGACGGCAACAAGCGTATTGCTGCCACTCTGTTCTTGTGGTTCCTCAATAATAATGGCATTCTCTATCGTGAAGACGGCACCAAGCGCATCGCGGACAATACCCTTGTCGCACTCACTCTGATGATCGCTGAAAGCAAGACCGAGGAAAAAGATGTCATGGTCAAGGTTGTCGTCAACCTCATCAATCAGAAAAACGGGTAAAGAGACACCTTCCTAAACCTTGTGCAGTGGTCAACGATTGAGTTTCCATAGTTAGAAAAAAGAATGATGCGCCTCATTGTTGAGACGCACCATTGTTGCCATTGTGGTAGCGGGACTGAGAATTGAACTCAGGACCTCCGGGTTATGAATCCGACGCTCTAACCGACTGAGCTATCCCGCCATTTCCTTAAAAGCGACTGCAAAGGTACAACCATTTCCCCAACCCACCAAATTTTTTCTGAAAAATCTTTCCAGAAAAAATTTGGCATTTGAGGTTATGCGCTTGATTCTGAGGGTTACATGTAGAGTTTCTGGTTCTCGAAATCCACTTCGCGGTCGAGCAGGGTGACGAAATCGTCGAGGACTTCGCGGTCGATGTCGCCGAGTGTGAATTCGTTCTCGGCATCCTCGCGGATGAGGGCAATCCACTCGCGACGCGCGGTGACGTAGTCCTGATGGATACGCGCCACAGCCTCGTCGGTCAACTCAGTGATACCATAGTAGTCCAGGATGACACGATAGCTCCATGACCAGCGCAACTCGTTGTAGTTGGCATCGAGGTCCTTGAAACGAGCGTTGACAGCGTCAATCGAGTCGAGACGGCCGCTGATGATGTCATCGATGATCTTCTCCTCGGCGGTCTGCGGCATGAGCAGTCCCATGAGGTCAATCCAGTTGCCCTCGCCCTCGCTAGTGACAGGAGGAATGGGTTTGTGGCGCTTGAGCACGGCGCCCATGTAGATGCGCAGCGCCATGTCATAGTACTTGATGCCCTTGTGCAAAAGGGGCGCCTTGATGACATACTCATGGTAGTTGTAGGTGCTCACGTTATCGCCGCTGGCGGCACGCAGATTCTCCAGAATCTTTTTGCCTCGCAGCACCTCGCTGATGGTGAAGGGGCTGAGCCAGTCAAAATTCACCACGCTGCGATGCTCGCCCTTGTAACGCTTGTCGCGTTTGGGCCACTTGCGAATGTCGCGGTAAAGGCCGACGGTAGCGAAATTGCGGCCGGGCTTGAGGTACATCGTGTCACCGTAGGCAATGAGATAGGAAAACGGCAGATCGCGCGTGTCGGGGTGGTACATCAGCTTGCCGAACAGCACGCTGAACGAGCCGATGTTGGCCGGCAACAACAGATAGGCACCGCTGGCGGTCTTGCAACCGCGTTCGAGGGAGCCATAGTGCATGGGGCCCATCTTGTAGGCATGGTTGCTGAAGTTGGTCGCCGAACCTGCGTTATAGAACGAGAACATGGCTCCGATGAGCAGCGAGCTCTTGTGGTGACTCACCGTGAACGGGCCGCAGAATGCGGCGCAAGCCTCGCCGTTAGACATAAAACTGTTGGCAAAAAAGACGCTGCTGGCCGCGGTGAAACCGTTTTCCAGATGGCAGGACTCACCCACGAAGCAATCGGTCAACTTGACGCTGCCGTTAAGGTGGGAGCCGCCACTGATGATGGTGTTGTCGCAGATGACACCCGTGCGGATGATGATGGGATTCTCTACCGTGCTGCTGATGGTGCAATTCGTCATGCGTGAAACGCCGCACAACTGTGCACCGTCATCGATGATGGTGTTGATGAGTACTCCTGAGTTGATGATGCGCACATGGTTGCCGATGGTGCTGCACTCGGGTCTGGCTTTCTCGACCGACTCGGCCACCATCCGCTTGATGGCTTCCATCATGGGCTTGTTGTCGCCATGCTTGACCATGAGTGCCGCCAGCTGGCTGTTGAGTTCGCTGAGCAGCAAGAGGTTGCCGTCACCCACCTCGTTAAGCACAGCAATGGTGTGGCCCTGGCCGTAGTTAGGCTTGCCCTTGGTCTCGATGGTGCTCACATTGGAGATGTAGCAACCGCCACCGATGGTCACGTTATTCAGATAGTTACCGATGTTCTCGATGAGGCAGTTGTTGCCGATGGTCACATTGCGCAGCGTTGCATTGTAGATGCCGCAGTTCTTGACAAAGCCTTCGGTAATCTCCACTGTGCCACATCCGTTGCCCAGACGTGCCCAGCCGTAAAACTGCACGCGGTGGCAACGGCCGACGTTAAAGTCGTCAGTCACCAGCACTTCATTCCAGTCTTGTGCCCAACAGTCATTCTTCTTCAGGGATTCGATTTGTTGGTCTGTAAGATGTATGTATTCTGTCATGTTTTGGTTAGTCCTGTTGAATTAAACAGCCGCAAAGGTAATGCATTTGAAAAGCACAAAACAGCAATCCCTACTATTTTAATATTTGATAGGGATTGTAAATGCTTTTTTAGGAAAATTTCATTGGTTCAATTATGGAAGAGATTTTTAAACTTTATCCTTATTTTCAAGTCTTAAATATAAGAACATAAACATGTAGTAACCAGATAATAACTTAAAAAATTATGAAACGCTTTATTTTTATGGCAGTGATTTTCTGCCTCACAACAGGATTAACAACGCAAGCCCAAGTAAGTCGCGAGAGGAGACCAACACGTGCCCAAAACAGCGAACAGATGGTCACTGGCCCTACAACTCTACAAAAGGCTGGAAAACAGCAGCGCAATGATAAGCAGTCTAGGGTGATAAACGACAATGAAATCAAGAAGAAGGAGGGGGACAAGGCTCGCAACGACACCTACCGGAATTACAGAATCGCAGTGAAAAAGTTAGAAAGCGCCCAGAAAAAGGTGAATAACCTTCAGCGCAAACTGGAGAGTCTGCAACAGGATCTTGTCAATGAGCGCGTGAAAGTGGCCGAAAAGATAACATCTGGCAACGGCCTGACAGTCGAAGAAGCATCAGCTTTGGAGAAGGCACTGCAGGAGGTGGATCAGAAGTACGGAGCCAAAATCACGGGAGCCCGCAATGCCTATGAAAGAGCTCTGGTTGAACTGGAGCATGCTAAGAGCTATATGGAGGCTGCCGAGATAGAGTACAAACGCTAAAAGTTAATCCAATAAAACACTCTCATCAGGATGGGGCCAGCTAAGCATGGCCTCATCCTTTTTTGGTGGCTAATTCATTATTAATTGATTTTCACCCAATTAATCGGTATAAATCCAAAGTGCTACTTCAGATTTACATTGCAAATCGGGAGTAGCACTTCAAATTCACACGGTTTTCACCGCGCTTGAAAAGTGATTCGTCAGTCCAGGCAGTGGATGAGGAGGTCGGTCTTGCCGTTGTCAATGAGGTGGATAACCAGTTCACCGAAGAGGGTGTTCTGCCAGGCGAACCAGGCGCGGGTGTAGCGCGAGGCATCGTCCTTGTTGAACGACTCGTGCATGAAACCCATACCGGCGTCGGTAGTGAGCAGCTGGCGCATGCAGGCTGTGATTTCTTCATCGTTGTCGGCAGTGAAAGCCTTCATCATGATGCTCATGGGCCAGATGAGATTATAGGCGGTGTGTGCTCCGCCAATGCCTTCGCCAGCCTTGCCCTTAAAGAAGCAGGGGTTGTCCTGGCTCCACACAAAACGGCGGGTGTTGCGGTAGATGGGGTCGTCCATGGGCACGTCGCCCAGGTAACTCATCGCCAGCAGGCTAGGCACGTTGGCATCGTCGGCCAGCACTCGCCCACCCCAACCGTCTACCTCGTAGGCGTAGATCTTGCCATACTTGGGATGGTCCACAACGGCATATTTGTGCAGGGCATCTTCTACTTCTTGTGCCAGACCGCGACACTGCTCGGCCAGCAGGTACTCATGGTTGACCTTCTGCAGGATTTCGCCGGCCTTGCGCAGTGAGCTCACCGCCATGAAGTTGCTGGGCACCAGGAACGGCAGCACTGTGGCGTCGTCACTGGGACGGAAGCACGACACAATCAGGCCCACAGGATTGACGGGAGGTCCCCATCCATACCAGGTGAGCGACGACTTGGCGTCGATGTCGCGGCGCATGAATTTGTAAGGACCCTTGTCGCCGTTCTTGCGCTGCTGTTCCTTGAAGGTGCGCAGCACTGCCTGCATCGCCTTCACCCACAGGTCGCCGAAGATGCTGTCGTCGCCCGTGACAAGCCAATACTCATAGGCAAGACGAATCGGATAGCACAGCGAGTCAATCTCATATTTGCGCTCATGCAACTCGGGCTTCATGTCGGTGAGATCGTTTTCCCACTGGCTGCCCGTGGGACCGTCGTTGAATGCGTTGGCATAGGGGTCGAGCACAATGCACTTCAACTGGCGCAGGATGACGCCGCGCAGCATGTGCCGCAGTTTCTCGTCCTTGTTGGCATAGCGGACATAAGGCCACACCTGGGCGCCGCTGTCGCGCAGCCACATCGCGTGGATGTCGCCCGTGTAAACAAAGGTGTCGTCCTCGCCGTTCTCATCCAAACGGTAATGCACCGTGCTGTCCAAGGTGTTTGGGAAGCAGTTCTCGAACATCCAGGCCAGGCGCGGGTTACCCTTGATGAGCTTGAGCACCTCGCGAATGCGTTGCTCAATGATTTTGCTGGTGAACAGGCGCTCCTCAACCGGGGGGCGCTTGGTGACGTAGCTGGTCGCATCGCTCACCACTGTGGTGTAGCGCGGATGCACGTCGGCTGTTGCAGGCAACACAGCGGCCACCGCCACAACACACAACATCAGATGCTTCAGTTTCATATTCTTCACCATTTTTAATGCGTGAGCAGATAGTTAATCAATGCGGTCAGGTCGTCCATGTTAATCGGACCATTGCCATCAACATCGGCACCAATTGGGTTGATGAGCGAGGCATCGCCAGTGAGCAGGTAGTTGATCAGGATCGTCAAGTCGTCCATGTTAATCTGGCCACTGCCGTCCACGTCACCATGCTGGACTGCGGTCAGGTCAAACCAAACGGAGCCGTCGTATTGACGGGGTATCCAATACTTGCTCCGAGCCGTTGCAATCTGGTCTGTGTTCATCGTGTTGCCCTCGTCGGTGTTAAAGATAACATGCAAATATCCTGGGTTGCTGGCGGTGCGCTGCGGCAGGCTGTTCACCAAGAAGGTCATATTCGAGCCGGTGATCTGGTTCTTGTAGCAGTTGAGTCTAGTCAATGCGACGCAGCCTGTGACATCGAGTTGTGTCAGCCTGTTGTTGCGTGCCAGGAGCGTTTGCAACTTGATCTTGTTCTGAATGCCATTGAGCGTGTTGATGGCGCAGTCCTCACAATCGAAATAGGTCAATTCACTGCAACTGCCCAGACCCCCGATGTAAGTGAGATTATCATTGTTGTAGCAACGCAAGTCGCTCAAAGCGGTACAGCCACTGACGTTAAGATTTGTCAAATTGTTGTAGTAGCATTGGAGCGATGTCAACATCGGGTTGTTCTGCACGAGAAGTGTTTTCAAATTGCTCTTGCCGGTGACGACGAGTGAGGTCAACTGGTTGTTTGTGGCCGACAGTAGAGTGATACCCGTCATGGTATTGACAGGGCTCAGGTTGGTAATGGCGCAGCTATTACAGTTGAAGGTGGTAATGGCTTTGCAGTCGGCCAAGCCAGTGATGGTAGTCAAGTTGGTGTTTTCGGGACATAGCAGATTGGTCAGTGCCGTGCAACCAGTGAGGTTCAACGAGGTGAGTTGGTTGCTGCTGCAATCCAATTTTGTCAATTTCGTCATATTGGAGAAATTCAGGTTGGTGAATGCGCAACTATAGGCATAAACTGTGGTGAGATTGCTGCAATCAGCCAAACCCGTGATGGAAGTCAGTCCGGGATTCTCGTAACAACTCAGGTTGGCCAACGACGTGCAACCCGTCACAACAAGTGTTGTCAATGCATTAGTGTAGCAATGGAGTGTAGTCAGAGATGGGTTGCCCGAGACCCTGAGGTAAGTAAGATTGCTCTTGCCCAAGACGGCAAACGAGGTGAGCTGGTTGTTACGGGCATAGATTGTGGCAATGCTATTGGCGTTCTGGAGGCCGCCCAGGTTGATGATGGCGCAGTCCTCGCAGTCCACATAGGTCAAGGCAGTGCAACCGCCCAGTCCTAAGATGGTTTGCAGGTGGGAATTGTAGTAGCAGCGCAATTCCTTGAGGGCAGTGCAGCCGGTGATATTGAGCGACGTCAAGTCATTGGAGCGGCAGTTCAGATTAGTCAGTGCCGTGCAGTAGCTGCAATTCAAGGTGGAGAGTGCCGGGTTGCTGTATACCGTGAGTGTAGTCAACAGGGGATTGTCCTGGCAATACAGGTCAGTGAGATTGCTCTTGTTGTATAGCGTTAACGAAGTGAGGCGGTTGTTCATGCAACTCAGTAAAGCCAGATTGGGCAGGCTCTGCACATCGTCGAGGCTGGTCAAGGCACAGTCATAGCAATAGAGGTTGTTGAGCGCCGTGCAATCGGCCAGTCCTATGAAGGTAGTGAAATTGGGGTTTTGGTAACAACTCAGCGATAGCAAAGCGGTGCATCCAGTGACATTGAGCCTGATTATATACGGGTTATTGTAGCAATAAAGACGGAGCAGCGAGGTACAGTTGCTCACGTCCAGGGATATGAGATGTGGCATACTCGTAACCCGCAATTCCGTTATGTTTGTGTTCCTGCAGTTGAGCGTTACCAGTGCAGTACAACTCGTGACATTGAGCGATGTGAGCGCTGTAATGTAGCAATAGAGTTCTTTGAGGCTTGTGCAGTTGGTGACATTGAGCGAGGTCAATGCGGGGTTGTTGGCGCAATCCAGGTATTGCAGCTTGGTGAGACCGCTCACGTTGAGCCAAGACAAGTTGTTGCTATAGCATATCAGGTTTTCCAGATTGGTGAGCAGTTCGACACCTTTCAGGTTGGAAATGTTCTTGTTGTTGACGTTGAGTGTCGTCAAGTTGGCGATATCGGTCGAATTCAGGTATCCTTTGGGGTATAAGCTTAGCAGATAATTGCGAAAGTTGACATCAGGGAAGTTGGTGGAATTGATGAGCACGGCACAATCGCGGCCGATGAGGATGTCGCGGTTGTAGACAGCCGAGCCGTCCAAGGTGATGGTGCCCTGTGAGGAGTTCCACACGGCGTCTGCAGGTTGAAGAATCTGAGTATTATTGTCAAGAGTCAATGTTTTTGCTTGAAAGACCGGATAGCTGGAATTACCGGTAGAGCGCAAGGTCACGCCAGTATAGCCATCATCCCAAACGACGACTTGATGCTCCCAGTCGATAGCTCCTTTCTTGCCGTAAGCGTCAATGGCGCCTTTCAGGTAAAGAATCGCCGTATTGCCACTGGCCACAGCGGCCTTGTTGGTGGAATTCAAAACCATTTTTCCTGTCCCTTCGGTCATGAGTCTCAAAAAATAGTTGGAATTGCTATTGACATAGACAGCCTCTTCATTCACACTGCTGAGGGTTGTCGTGCCAGACTTGACAACCATCCTCATACTGGTTCCGCTGTCCAGGCGCACCGCAGCGGCATCCCTGGCACTCAAGTTGTTGGTGCCCACCAGGTTCACAATCAAGCCGTCGTTAGACTCGTTGTAGATGCATCGGTTATAATCGCCCGTTCGTGAAATGGTGACATTGGTCAGCGTCACCGTGTTGGTCGAGGGGTTGTACGATACTGAACCGCTGATGGTCGAGCCCGTCACGTTGTTGTAGTTGTCACTGTTGACTGCGACACCGCCGATCTTGAAGCCATAGTAGGTCGCAGCCTGTGCCGCCAGCCCTGCCAGCAACACAATCATGAGAGTCGTGAGTAGTTTTTTCATCTTCGTTTCGTTTTAAGTATTTATATTTTAGTTTCAATTCAAAAGAAAAAATCTGTTTCAGCTGCAAAGATATAGAAAACCCGATAAAAAAACAACTATTTTTCACTATCTCGCATGACAATGAGGCGTTATCGGTCTTTCTCACCGCAAAAAGCATAATCTGCCAAAACCAGTGAATGATTTTACCGTTTTCCAACCAATCAAGCCCAAAAGACGATATTTTGACAGAAAAACACCTTGAAATCTTGCAACAAACCAAAAATGAGATTAAATTTGCCTCCAGTAATTATAATTTGGCCAAATGAGAATAAAAATCATACTCTTGTGCCTGGTGGCTAGCCTCGCGCTGACCATGGCGGCACAGCCCACACAGCAGAAACCCGAGTGGGAATGGTATCTTGCCGAGGTCGTGGACGAGACGTTCGTGGGCCGCAACTACTTTGAGTATTACTACACGCCCAGTGCCGCCGACATGGCGCAACAACGCGAAAGGGGCGAGGTGACCTATTTCCTGAACAGCCCCGACGGCTTGAACAGCAAGAAAGTGCGCGACAAGATCGACCAGCTGATGGCCAGCTATGACGACATCAAGGCCGTGAGCGATTGGCACATGACCAACACCACCTACTGGAAGGAGTTCCGCTACGAGAAAAACAGGTTCCGCTTCAGTGTCAAGCGCAAGGCCCTGGACGACGGCACCTACTATGTGAGCGTGACCGAGACTGCCGGCTACTACAAGTCGCTGGGCAAGAAGGACAAGCAGCAGAGCGAGGCCAAGCCCAAGTCCAGAACGACCAAGAGAGACAAAGCGTCGGGCCGCAGCACGCGGGACCGCAAACCCGTGGTCGTTCCAGATGATGACGAGTCACCCACATCGCTCGAGGCCGAACTCGCCGATGGCGATGAACAGGACGAAGCACCCGTCTTGAGCGCCAAAGAACAACGCAAACTGGAAGCCAAACGTCGTGAGAACGAGAAGCGCGAGTTGCGTGCCAAGCAGCGCCGCGAACAGGAAAAACAGCGTGCCGAGGCCAAGGCCCAAAAGAAAGCCGAAAAGCTGAAAAAGGAAGAAGATAAGAAAAAACGCCAAGAGGAAGAGCGGCTGAAACAAGAGGAGAAAAAGCGGTTGCGTGAGCAGGAACGCCAGCGCGACCGCGAGGAGCGTGCCGCCCGTCGCCAGCAGCAGGAAACCTCGACCAAGCAACAGACGACCCAAACGCCACAGCAGGCAACGCCAGCCGAGAGCCATTTTCATCATGACGACTTGGCGCTGTGGCTGAGCGAGAAATATGACTTCACCCAAACTGCGGCCACCGACAACGGCTGCACAATGTACTCAAGTGCCGTCAAGGATACCGAGATGGGCAAACTCGCCATCAAGAACGCCCTTAAGGGCAGCAATGCCCGCATGGCAGTGCCCTGGCGTGTCAACAGCGACACTCAAGCCCTGGAAACGGGCTACACCGTTGACGGACATGTGCTGGTGTTCACCATCGGCAAGGACGAGCAGGAACGTGTCACGCTCACCATCACCGAGGTGAGTGGCGAGCAGTTTGAACTGTTCAAGCAAGGCGCAGGATTTTAGCATCTGTTTTTCATAACCCGAATCAGAATATCAATAACCAAAAACTATATTAGCTATGAAAAAGATTTTCTTAGTTCTCATGTTAGGGCTGCTGGTGGCAGCCGCAGGCTGTAAGCCCAAGAATCACAACGCTGTACCCGTTGCCGACGGTTTTAACGTTCCCGAAGTGGCCGATGTGGTGCTCTATCAGGTGAATCCACGTGTTTTCGCCCCATCCAACTCGTTCCAAGCAATTATCGACCGCCTTGACTCCATCGAGGATTTGGGAGTGAATATGCTGTGGATCATGCCCATTTACCCCATCGGTGAGGTGAAGAGCAAGAACTCGCCCTACTCGGTGAAAGACTACAAGGCTGTGGCACCTGAATATGGCACAGTTGATGACCTGCGCATGCTGGTGGAGTCGTGCCATGAGCGCGGCATGGGCGTCATTCTGGATTGGGTGGCCAATCACACCGCATGGGATAATGTGTGGGTGGCTGAACACCCCGAGTGGTACACGCAAGACAAAGACGGCAACATCATCTACCCGCCCGGCACCGACTGGACCGACGTCGCCGACCTGAACTATGACAACAAGGACATGCGCGCCGCCATGATCGATGCCATGTGCTACTGGGTTGACTCGGTGGGCGTGGACGGTTTCCGCTGCGACGTTGCCGACGAGGTTCCTTTGGACTTCTGGAACGACTGCATCAAAAAGTTGAGGGAGACCGCCCAGCCTCGCGGCCTCATCATGCTCGCCGAGGGGTCCAATCCCGAAAACTTCAAGGCCGGCTTTGACCTGAACTATGCTTGGGAGTTCATGGGCGCTATTGCCGACGTGATGAAAGGCGACGCCAAGGTGGGCAAACTTGTCGAAGTGGACAAGCACGAGTATAAGGACCTGGACCGCAACAAATTCAAGCTGCGCTTCACCACCAACCATGATGAGGCTACTAAAGCCTCTCCCATCACCCTGTACGGTGGAGCTAAAGCCTCGATGGCTGCCTTTGTCGCCACGACCATGCTGCACGGTGGCATGCTCATCTATGGCTCGCAGGAAGTGGGTTATCCCGAGACCATCAACTTCTTCCACTATGTGCCTGTTGACTGGAATGCCAACAGCGCGATGCGTGAGGAATACAAGAAACTCGTTGCCATCTATAATGAACATCCCGCGCTGCGCAGCAGCGGCAAAGTGGTTCCGTTCGACGATGACGAGAACAACGTGCTGTGTGTTGACCGTGTGCTCAACAACGACAACGTGCTGGTAATCGTCAACGTGCGCAATGATGCCCATCGCATCAACATCCCGCCCATGTGGCAAAACAGGACGGCCAACAACTTGGTGACCGGTGAGCAGATTGACTTGCGCACTACTGTCACACTTCAACCCTATCAGTACCTGTTGCTCGGCAAATAGTCATGCCTTGCACAAGAGAGTGATCACATGAACCGACGTGAAATGATCAAGATGACCGGGACTGCGGCCCTCGGGGCCACAGTCCTGGGCTTGCCTGTGGGCATGAACGCTCAACAGAATAATGAGATTTCCGGTAGCCGCAAGCGGCGCAAGGTGCTGGTCATCGGGGCTCATCCCGATGATCCCGAGACGGGTTGCGGCGGCACCATCTGCCTGCTCACCGAGGCAGGCCACGAGGTGGTGTGTGTCTACCTTACCCGTGGCGAGGCCGGCATCCCCGGCAAGAGCCACAGCGAGGCGGCTGCTATCCGCGTTGCAGAAAGTGAGAACGCATGCCGGGTGACCGGTGCACGCCACATCTTCATGAGCCAAGTTGACGGCAACACCGAGGTGAACCTGGAACGCTATAAGGAGATGCGCGAACTCATCGACCGCGAGAACCCCGACGTGGTCATCACCCATTGGCCCATCGACGCCCACCGCGACCATGCTGTGTGCGGGATGCTGGTGCTAGATGCATGGCGACGGCTTGACCGCCGTTTCCCCCTGTATTATTTTGAAGTGATGACCGGTGAGCAGACCCAAATGTTCCACCCCACTCACTGGGTGAACATCGAGGCTGTGCTGCAGCGCAAGCACGAGGCCTGTTTCTGCCACAATCTACCCTGAAACAGTCCCTACCTTAACAACGCATTGCCCTGTCGTCTATACGATGGGGCTTTTTTGAGTTGTCGCAAGATATTGTTTAATAGAATAAAAGTGTCCACAACTCGAAAAAAGAATGAGTCATGGACACTTATAGAAATATTTGGCGTTAGTCTTGTGGTTCCATTTCAGGTGGAAGAGGGTCACCAGGACCCATGGGAGGCAAGGGCGGGGGCAGGACCTCGTCGGCAGGAACGGGAATCGGGGTACGATCATTGGTCATCTTGCCGATGGTTCTAGCCGCAACATAAATCACGATGAGGCTCACCACAATCAACGGGATGCCCACTGTCACAGGCAATCCCAACTTTTCGGCCGACGTGTCGGGCATCAACTGCGACATCGTTAGAGCAGTGACAACAGCTGTCGTATTGTTGACGGCATGGACCAGGAAACAAGGCATGATGCAGCGGGTGCGATAGTAAATCCAACCCATGAAACAGCCCATAATGATGGCAGTCATGCCCTGCGCAAAATTGCCATGGGCAACGGCAAACAATATGGCCGAAATCACGATGGCAAACCAGGGATTCCATTTCTGTTCCAACAACCGACGCTCGATGGCACCTCTGAAAATGGCCTCCTCGGCCAACGGTCCAATCAGGCAAGCAGACAGGGCACCTATCGGGTTCAGCATCAACATTCCTAACCATTCTTCGGTTTCCAGGTCAACTGGAACGGGCACATACTCTTGAGCCAAGATTTCCAATAACAGGCAACCGAAGGCTCCTACCACAGCCCAATAGCACAATTTAGCAGTTGAGAATTCTTCACCGTATGTGAAGCCGTACTTGACCCAGTTGCGAGTATATCCTCTCTTCCAGAACAGCAACAGGAGCAGCAAGTCGGCACAGGTCAAAGACCCAGCCAAAAGCCATGGGTTCTTGGATATTTCATCGGCATCGTTAATGTCTGAAACACCTAGCACAGTCGAGCCGACGGCGAAGAAAATCACAAATACGGCCACTGTAACGATCAGCCAGATTAAGATATATTTAATTGCAGCTTTCATAATGATATGATTTTAAAAATTAGATTTTTACCCTTTAGACGCAAGCATCAAAACAAAAACTACACAATTCATCCGGGAAATTGCTTTCTCCGATGACTTTTTCAACAATAAACGTTGTTTTTCGTTGTTCCTGCTACTTGACCTAACCTTTTCGCTTGGTGTGTTGCGACTTCAGACGTTTGTATTCTTCGTTGGCCCACTTGGTGAGTTGGTCAAGTTGATAGAGCGAACACCTGAAATTGATATTATCTATTTTCTTGGGATCAGTCACATGATTGCCACAGGCAAGGCACAGCCAGGTCCCATCGGGCAACTGTGACATCTTGTATCGGCGGCATTTACCGCAGCGGGGACTGGGATGCGTCCAGCAATCGCAATCCAGGCAATGGACAAAGCCGTTATCATAAACCTCGGTGTTATCGCTACCGCACTTGAGGCAAGGTACAGGCTCGTAAACTTCCTCGTATTCTTCCTCAGTTTCTTCCTCATAATCTTCCTCAACCTGTTGTGCGGCACGGATAATGCGGTCATTGTAGAAGTTGGTGCTGCAGTACAGGCAAGAATAGGTGCCGTCTACCAGCAACTTGGCCGACCAGCTGCCGCAACGGGGACACCTGGCATGGATGGGGATGTAATCCGGGCCTGGATCACCATAGTCGCCATCATCGGCATAGCCGATTTCGTCATCTTCCTCAAAGTACTCGGGCAGTTCACCTGTATTCTGGTGATAATCATAGTCCTGCCACATTTCCTCATCGTGCGTCATAGGGGGGTATAATAATTTGGTTATGAATGTTCTATATCACTTTGGGCGGGTGACCTCGTTGACGAGATAGACAATGCTCTGGTAGGGGATGCCGCCGTTGGCCTCCAGACCCACCTCGCAGGTGCGGCTGTTGCTGTAGCCCATCTCGATGTGGTTATCCTCAAGTTGACGGCGCAGTTTGCGCAACGCCCAGCGGTTGACCTCGGGGTGCGTCCAGCCACGGTCGCCAGCAAAGCCGCAACAGCCCACACCCTCGGGCAGGAACACGTTGTTGCTGCACAGGCGTGCCAGGTTGGTCATCGTGCCCACCAAGCCCATCTCGCGGGTGGAGCAGGTGAAATGCAGGGCGATGTGGCGGTCGATGGGCGTGAACTCCAAGCGATCGCGCAGATATTCCCAAATGAACTCCACTGGCTCATAAAGGCGCATGCGGCTGATGCACTTGCGCATGCGGTGCAGACAGGGGCTCTGGTCGCACATCACCGGGTACTTGCCCTGCTCACTGGCTTGCCACAAGGCTTCATCGAGTTCGGCGGTTTTCCTGTCGGCAATGTCAAGCATGCCTTTGGATTCCCAGATGGTGCCACAGCACATCTTTTCCAAACCCTCGGGGAAAATCACCTCGTAGCCCGCCTTGCGGCACAGCTGCACCATCTCATCGACAAGCGAGTTCTTGACTGGTGCCCCTTTGGACAAGCCCATTGTCTGGTTGATACAGGACGGGAAATAGACCACCTTGAGGTCACTCTCGCCCACCCTGCCAGCTTTGGGTTGACAGGCCTTCCCTGGCATGGCCGATGTCCACAAGGGCAAACCCGCCTTGTGCATGGCTCCTGCAATTCCCTTCATGGCACCGGTTCCCAGCACGTTATGCCCCAGGCGAGCCGTGTCGAGCGTGAAGCGCAAGCCGCTCTTGATGCCCGCAAAATGCCTTGCGGCAAAATCTCCCGCCTTATAGCCCATTGAGCCCTGTGGCAACGCTTCCTGGCGCACGAGATGGGTCAAGTCGGCCACGTTGATTTTCATCGGGCAGGAGGTGGCGCAAAGGCCATCGCCCGCACACGTCTGGTCGCCCTGATAGCGGTATTGCTTAATGAGTATAGCCAAGCGCCCGGGGTCGCTGCCCGTTTCGCGCAGATGAGAAATCTCGCGCTGGACGGCAACGCGCTGACGCGACGACAGCGTGAAGCCGCAAGTCACGCAGTTCACCTCACAGAAACCGCACTCGATGCACTTGTTGGCCTTGAGGACGCCTTCGACGGCAGCGCGCATGCTGTCATGACGGTCGCCCTGGGGAGCGAGAGGTGTGTCAAGAGCCTTAAACCTCAGCTCGGGCAGAGGCTTGAAATGCTTGATGAAACACTCGGGATCATCGTTGAAGATAACACCCGGGTTGAGCAGATAATGCGGGTCAAAGATCTCCTTCAGCTCACGCATGACTGCAAAGGCTTCCTCGCCCCACTCATACTTGACAAAGGGGGCCATGTTGCGGCCCGTGCCGTGCTCGGCCTTCAACGAGCCGTCATATTCCTCGACTACCAGTCGTGCCACATCGCGCATCATGGCGGCATAGCGTTGCACCTCGCTCTCGTCGCTGAAGAGCTGGTTGATGATGAAATGGTAGTTTCCCTCGAAGGCGTGGCCGTAGATACAAGCATCCTTGTAGCCGTGGTCAGCAATGAGTTTTTGCAATTTGACGGTGGCCTCGGGCAGGTCCTCGACGGCAAAGGCGACGTCCTCAATCAGGCACGAGGTGCCCACGGGACGTGACCCGCCCACGCTGGGGAAGATGCCCGAGCGGATGGCCCAATACTTGCCATAAACGGCAGGGTCGGTGGTGAATTCAATGGGAATATAGGTCTTGAACTGCGACAGACACTGGGTGATGGTGTCGATGCGATGCTGCAGGTCATCGGGGGTCACAGCCTTGGTCTCGGTGAGGATGGCAGTGAGGTTGTGATAGTCGCCTGGCTCAACACCCGCAATCTTGCCAGCATCAACATCTTTTTTGTATTGCAAATAAACAGGGTCATCAACCGAAGCCAACGAGAGGTAATCGAGCATTTCGGCACTCTTCACCATCAGGTTCTCCTCACTCATGGCGATGTCGGCGTCGCTGGATTGGAGCTGCTTGAGTGCGACAACGGCTTCACAGCTCTCTTTCATCGTGAAGAAATAGAGCATGGCCGAGGCCTTGCAGGGATAGTCGTGCAAGGTGCGCATGGTGATCTGGCTGATGAAGGCCAGCGTGCCCTCGCTGCCCACCACGCAATGGGCAATGATGTCGAACGGGTCATCATAGGCGATGAAGGGCCGCAGATTCAGGCCTGTGACATTCTTGATGCTGTATTTCTTGCGGATGCGGGCTGCCAAGGGTTCGTTGGCGCGGATGCGGTCACGCAGCGACTCAATCTTGGCGATGAAGTCTGGGTGGCTGTGGCGGAATGCCTCACGACTTGCCTCGTTGCCCGTGTCGAGCACAGTGCCGTCGGGCAGCACCAGGCGAGCCGATAGCAGCATGCGGTCGCTGTTGGCATGCGTGCCGCAGTTCATGCCCGAGGCATTGTTGGCGACGATACCGCCCACCATTGCCGAGCCGATGCTAGCGGGATCGGGCGGAAAGACGCGTCCCAGCGGTATTAATATCTGATTCACTCTCGCGCCCACGATACCGGGCTGCAGGGTGATGCTCTCACCGTCGGATGCAACGCTGTAATCCTCCCAATGCTTGCCAGCCACGATGAGGATGCTGTCGCTCACACTTTGTCCCGAGAGCGATGTGCCTGCAGCGCGGAAGGTGAAAGGCAAACCATGCTTACTGGCCGCCTTGACAATCATCGAGACCTCGGACTCATCTTTGGCACGGATGACGACTTGAGGCGTCAAGCGGTAAAAACTCGCATCGGTGCCCCAGGCCAGGGTCCGCAACTCGTCGGTGTAAACCCTCTCCTTGGGCAAGACAGCCGATAATTCATTCAAGAAATGTTCTATTGTTGCC
The DNA here is from genome assembly GCA_902784675.1 of uncultured Bacteroidales bacterium. GTDB lineage: Bacteria > Bacteroidota > Bacteroidia > Bacteroidales > Muribaculaceae > Sodaliphilus. Next base: position 19,080 of record CACZVR010000008.1, read on the forward strand.
ATTGTTCAATAATACTCGATGGTGAAGTGTTCGGTCAGGATAAGTTCGTCGCCCCTGGGGTCGCGATAAACGATGGGCACTCCTTTGAAGGCCTCGGGGATCTTGAGCACGTCAATCTTGCTCCACTGGGGGTAACCGTAATCAAAAGACTTGCCCGAAAGCATCAGTTTGTCCACCACATAATCATACTCATAGAAACCACCACCCAGACAGTCCTCGTGCGGCATGAGCAAATCACGATGCAGATAGACGATATCCAGCCGCAAATACCCTCGATTGGTGATGATGAATTTTGGATGTTTCATGAGCGCAAAGTTACTGATAATTATCTCAAAAAACAATCTCCCGCCAGAAAAAACCAGCGGGAGACTCCTTGTATCATGATTACAGGCTAGACGCCGGTGCTATCACCAAGTGTTGCTCAGCAGGTAATTGATGAGCTCAGTCAAGTCGTCCATGCCCACATGGCCGTTTTCGTCGGCATCGGCTGCATTCAGGTCAATGCCGTTGGCATCGCCCGTGAGCAGGTAGTTGATCAATTCCGTCAAATCATCCATGTCGACTCGGCCGTCAGCATCCACGTCGCCACGAATGAAGGCTGTCGGGTCAAAGCCCAATTTACCGTCCATCCAGGCGATGCGGTCACTGAGCCAGTCCTTGAGATAAGCCACTTCGTCCTGGTAATCATCGGCCACATAATAGTTGGGCCAAACATACTCACCCCAACGGGGCCAAGCCTGGCTGTTGCGCTGTTCGGCACCATGCGAGGTGAGGACATTGGCCAGCGAGTCTACCTTGGCCATCACACGATCCTGCCGCAGGTTGCTACGGCGGTATTGCGCCCAACGTGCCTTGAGGGCGGCAGTGTAACTGGGGTCGGTGTTGAGTTTGTACCACCAGAAGGGGATCAGCTGGGGGTCACCCTCGCTGTACATGACGTTGTTGTTCTGATACATCCAGGTGTCGGTGCGCCATCCCTGGTAATAGTCTGCGTTGCCGTAGGCCAGGTTCATGTCCCACACCACCATCTTGAAACGCGCGTCCACACTGTCGCGGCGCTTGAAGAACTTGCCGCTCAAGCGGTAGGCATCCACGTTGTGCGCCAGCTCCTGGGCAATCTGGTAGTCAATGAAGTTGGTCACATCAAGGTATTCCTGATAATTGGATTCGCCCGTGGGCCTGTAATTCCACAACGAGGTCTCCATTTCATGGATGCGCCCAGTGATGTAACTCACCTGATCGGCAGTCAAATCCTCGTAGTCGGGCGACTTGTATTGCATGTTGATGTATCGCCCCCCGTAGGTGAAGCCCGAAGAGCTCACAGGATGATACTGCGAAACATAGGTCACCTCGCCGTCGGTGCGGTTCACCTCCATGATGTAACCGCCGGTTATCGCGTCGCCGCTATCGCCCGGATCAGGCAGATTCAGACGCTGCTTGCCATCAGAAACCACCTCGGTGAGGATGAAAACGCCGTAGTAGATGCCATCGAGGAACAACTCACAGTAACGCCCCTCGGGCGTGTACTCCATCCACGGGCGTGACACCTCAAAGGCCAACAGGTCACGCAGCATGCTCTTGTCGGCATAGGGTGCCAACAGCGCCCAGTTGTTGTCCTTGCCCATGCCCAGGATGTTGACCTTCTTCTTCTCACCGCCTTCCTCCAGCGGTTTATCCAATGGACGGAAGGAATAGGGTTTCTTGTCACTTGCATTGAACGACGAGCTGCCACGGTAACGCACCGCTATATAACCCTCGTAGTCGATGTGCTGGCCCGGGTGGGCCACTGTGTCGGCATAGTTGAGCTGGCCTTCTCCGTTATAGATGATTTTCATCCGCCCCGTGATGCGCTCATAGCGGTCGATAATCTGCCCATCCACATCCATCCAGACAATAGGCAGATTGGTTGAAGTTACTTGCACATCCTGATCGTCGGGCGGATAGTTCCACCATGACCAAGCCCGCGCTGTTCCTGTCATGGCCATCACCGCCATGACCAGTAAAAATAGTCTCTTCATCATGTTTGTAAGCAATGTATATTTTTACGCAATCTACTGAGAAAATTCACACACTGCAAAATTAATTCTTAATTTTGAATTATTGACCAATTCTCAAAAATGAATTTCATCCCCACGAAAAAAGCGAGAATACTTTTGTATCACCAAGAAGAGGAAAACAATCATTCGATTAAAGAATTCTTATTATTTTTGCAGAAGAAACAACTGGTTTAGCATGGACAGGAAAACTTTTGAGCAGCAAAAGGCATTCGCAGGCGAGCGCAAGCCCTCGATGCTGCGTCGTTGTCTTGATCATGACTACCAGGGACGTTGCATCTATCTTATCACCCTCATCACTGAAGGACGGCGACCTTTGTTCGGGGAACTGACGGGCAAGAGTGACGCTATCGTGGGGAGTGATGATGAACCTCGAATCGTTCTCAGTCCGTTAGGAGAAGAATTGCAAAACCTTTTCTACAGCATCCAGCAGTGGCACCCTGAAGTCAACTCGATTGCCATTCAGATGATGCCCGACCATCTGCATGGCATTTTGTTTGTGAGAGAGAATATGGACAGGCACCTGGGACAAGTCATCTCGGGTTTCAAGGCAGGCTGCAACAAGGCTTACCGCCGCATCGTTTTGGGAAAGGATGTCCCGTGTGTTGTGGCGTCGCCACAACATACCGAACACCGAAACATAGAGTCCAGGGAGCGTCCTCCCCGTTCGGCTTACAATCGTCATCAGGGATTGCTCTTTGCCAACGGGTACAACGACAGGCTGCTTTTACAAGCTGGACAACTTGACCGATGGCTTAATTACTTGGCCGACAACCCACGCCGACTGTTAGCAAAACGGGAGCATCCCGATTTGTTCAGGGTCAGGTTTGGCATAAAAATAGGAGGGCAAAACTATGCCGCCATTGGTAACCGATTCCTGTTATCTAAACCCGTGAAACGCCAAGTGCAATGCTCGCGCAGGTTGAATGAAGAAGAGATTAACAAAGCAATCGAACAGTACCTGAATGAGGCCCGAATGGGGGTAGTACTTGTTTCGCCATCTATCAGCGAAGGAGAAAAAAAGGTGATGCGTGCCGCCTTGGAGAATCATTTGCCCTTGATTTTTCTTTCACCCGTGACTTTCACGCCATTCACCAAGCCTGGAGGAGAGTTCATTGAAGCATGCTCACGTGGTAATCTGCTCATTCTTGCGCCTTAGGAAAACCGAACTGCTACACAACGGCTCACACGTCAAGAATGCCTGAATCTCAATGACATGACCAAAACCTTATGTGAGTGTGAAGTTTTTGATATAGAATGACCCTAGCTTCTATTAACGAGAGGAAACTGTTGAGTAAGGGCCTGAAGTGAATGGGATTACTCGGGTTGAATGATGCCTGTTTTTCACGCAGTAATCAAAGATGCCACTAAGTTCAAACGCTTTGTCATAGAAGGCTTTGTCACCGAGTCTTGGAAGAGGGTATATTTTAAGTTCCTTTTTGACCAGTTCTTCGAGTTCTTTTGCGCTTAAATCTTCTTCTCGTTTTCTTTTCTCTTCTTCATAGTAATCAATGACGAACTGCTGCACAGTTGCTTTGTTTATTCTCAACTTGGTATACTCTCCCAAATCCAATAATTTTTCCGTTATTCTTTTGGTTCGTGTCCAAAGTTCATCCAAATCACGCTCTTTTTCCTTGGGATCGAAATTCGGGTCATTGAAGTGCTTCTCGGCAAGTTCAGACATGATGTTATAATTGCGGAGAGTGAGACTCACGCTGTGAAGCCTTGTGTAGCTATCGTCTTTCACCCTGATCTTATCCAATTGAAGGTCGGTATCCAACACGCAGAAGCGGGAGAAAACGCCTTCGGTCGGGTGCATTTTTTCCCAATTACCTGCCATTTTCATGCGCACAACCTCCATAATTGCCGCATTGATGAACAAGTGGCGGATAAGGTCCTTCACTATCAGTTCCTGACGTTCTTTGGAGGCCCTGTATTTCAGATATTCATAGAATATCAAGATGAGGCCTAAGATTGTGACTATTGACGCAATCATTGTGAGCACAGTGAGCGGAGTTGTGCTCCAACCGTTCCACGCATCGGTGTGTTGGCTGATTTGTTCCAATAAATCTCTAATGTCAATTTCGGTCATGATGTCCTGTGTTTGTGATTAGTGCTCCAAATATACGCATTATTTCAATACCGGCTGTCTCTTCATCCTCATTTTTGTTCATGCAAAATGAGAGGGGGAAGGCATGTACCGCAACCCCACCAGTCGGCTGATGTGAGACATGAGTTTGGATAGTGTTAATCTTTTAACAATATATGTGTTAAATTAACGTGATTTTCACGCAGGGGTGTCGGGTAAAGATGTATTTTTGCACCCTGTAAAATAGCGAACAATAGACATCAAACAGAAAAACAATATTGTTATGGCAGAAACCGTCAATATCAGGGAATTGAATGACCTGATTGCAAGTAAGAGTAATTTTGTGAACCTGATTCGTCAAGGCATGGACCAGACCATCGTGGGTCAAAAGCATCTGGTGGACTCGCTGCTCATCGCCTTGCTGGCTAACGGCCATGTGCTGCTCGAGGGCGTTCCCGGTCTTGCCAAGACCAAGGCCATCAGCACGCTGGCATCGCTCATCGATGCCCGCTTCTCGCGCATCCAGTTCACGCCCGACCTGCTCCCCGCCGACGTGGTGGGAACCATGATCTACAGCATCAAGAAGGAGCAGTTCGAGGTGAAGAAGGGCCCCGTTTTCGCCAACTTCGTGCTGGCCGACGAGATCAACCGTGCTCCCGCCAAGGTGCAGAGCGCGTTGCTCGAGGCAATGCAGGAGCGTCAGGTGACCATCGGTGAACAATCGTTCAAACTCGACGACCCCTTCCTGGTGCTCGCCACCCAGAACCCCATCGAGCAAGAGGGCACCTATCCCTTGCCCGAGGCCCAGGTGGACCGTTTCTTGATGAAGGTGCTCATCGGCTATCCCAGCAAGAGCGAGGAGAGCGACATCATCAAGATGAACATCGCTCCCGACCAGGTGGAAGTTCGTCCCCTTGTCACTCCTGCCGACATCGTTGACACGCGCAAGGTGGTTCAGCAGATCTACATCGACGAGAAAATCCAGAAATATATCGTAGACATCGTGTTCGCCACCCGCTTCCCGAGCGACTATGGCCTGAATGACCTCAAGAGCATGATTTCCTTTGGTGCATCGCCCCGTGCTTCAATCAACATGGCACTGGCATCAAGAGCCTATGCCTTCCTGCGCAACCGCGGCTATGTCATCCCCGAGGACGTGCGTGCCGTTTGCCATGACGTGATGCGCCATCGCCTGGGGCTCACCTATGAGGCCGAAGCCAACAACATCACCAGCGACGAGATCATCAGCAACATCCTTGACAAGATCGCAGTGCCTTGATGGGCGTTAGGTTTTAGGTATTAGGTTTTAGGTAACAATGCTTAAAACTGACAACTGAAAATGGATACTAATGAACTGCTGCGCAAGGTCCGCAAAATAGAAATCAAGACCAAGGGCCTGTCGCAGAACATATTTGCCGGCGAGTACCACTCGGCCTTCAAGGGCAGGGGTATGACCTTCAGCGAGGTGCGCGAGTACCAGTATGGTGACGATGTGCGCGACATCGACTGGAACGTCACGGCCCGCTACAACCGCCCCTATGTGAAGGTGTATGAGGAGGAACGCGAACTCACGGTGATGCTTCTCGTTGACGTGAGCGGCAGCAAGGACTTTGGCGCCGTGGGTGTCGCCAAGCGCGAGATGATGGCCGAAATCGGTGCCACCATCGCTTTCTCGGCCATCGAGAACAACGACAAGGTGGGCGTCATCTTCTTCAGCGACAAGGTGGAGAAATTCATCCCGCCCAAGAAGGGCCGCAAGCACATCCTGCTCGTCATTCGCGAGTTACTTGACTTCCAGCCCGAGGGCACAGGCACCGACATCAACATGGTGCTGGAGTACATGACCAGCGCCCTGAAGAAGCGGTGCACCACCTTCCTGGTGAGTGATTTCATCGACGAGCACGATTACAGCAAATCACTGTCCATCGCCAACCACAAGCACGACGTGATTGCCGTGCAGGTGTATGACAAGCGCGAGGCACAACTGCCCGACGTGGGGCTGATGCGCATGCGTGATGCCGAGCGCGGCACCATGCGCTGGGTGAACACCGGCAGCAAACGGGTGCGCGACGCTTACCGCCGCTGGTGGTACAACCAGCAACAGGCTGTCAACAGCACGTTGCAACGCTGCAATGTCGACCTAGCGACCGTGGCTACCGACGAGGACTATGTGGCCGCCCTGATGGGACTGTTCAAAAACCGTGGAGTAAAGGCTCACTGAGCCTTGATTTTAGATTAGAGATTAGTGAATTTTATGTCACAGAACATGAGACATATCATGATGGGTGCCGTGCTGCTCGTGGCAACTGTGCTGGGAGCATGGGGCGGCAACGTCACCTTCAAAGCCAAACTCGATAGCGTGACACTGCTCATGGGAAAAACCACATCGCTGCACCTGGAAATCACTCAGGACAAGAACGCCCGTGGCTTCTTCCCTGGTGAGCAGGCCGACACGCTCAGCGCAATGATCGAGATTGCCGAACGTCCTGCTGCCGACACGACCGACCTGGGCAACAACCGCATCCAAATCAATCGCGACCTCATCATCCAGAGCTTTGACTCGGGTATGTGGGTCATCAAGCCCATCCCCTATGTAGTGAACGGCGATACCGCCTTCAGCAATCAATTGTCACTGAAGGTGATGCCCGTCAACGTGAGCCAGATGAAAGACATCAACGATATCAAGCCTGTCGAGGACGTGCCGTTCAATCTGCTGGACTGGCTGCCCGATTACTGGTGGGCATGGTTGCTGGGGCTGTTGCTGATTGGAGCAGGCATCTGGGCCTACCGCAAGTATTACAAGAAAGGCATCAACCCGTTAAAACCCAGCAAGAAGCGTCTGCCGCCCTATGAGGAGGCAATGATCAACCTGCAGAACCTCAAAGCCGCCCAGCTGTGGCAGAAAGGACAGGAAAAAGACTATTTCACTGGGTTGACCGATATCCTGCGCGTGTACATCGACCGCCGTTTCCACATCAACGCCGTTGAGATGACCTCATCGCAGATCATCGACACGTTGAAGAAAAACGAGGAGACCAAGGCGGTGAACGAGCAACTGGAGATGATTCTCGAAGTGGCCGACATCGTGAAGTTTGCCAACGCACGCCCCCTGGCAGACGACAATGAGGTCGCCTACCAGCGCGCCGTGAACTTCGTCGAGGCCACACGTCCCGTCGAACAACCCGAAAAGAAAGAGGAGGTGAAGAAATGATGAACCTTGCTCATCCCGCATTGCTGTGGTTGCTGCCCGTGCTGCTGATTCCACTCATTGCGTGGTATATCTACAGTCAGGACAAGAACGAGCCCGAAATGAACGTGTCCTCGACCCGAGCGTTTGACGGCATGGGCACGAGCTGGAAAGTGTGGCTCAAGCATTTGTCATTTGCCCTCAAGATAGGAGCGATAGCCTGTCTCGTCATTATCCTGTGCCGCCCACAGACCAAGGACAGCTGGTCCACCAGCGATGTGGAAGGCACCGACATCGTCATCGCCCTTGATGTCTCCACCAGTATGCTTGCCAAGGACTTCAAGCCTAACCGCTTTGATTGTGCCAAGCGTGTTGCTACACAGTTTGTCAGCGGTCGCGACCACGACAATATCGGTCTGGTGCTTTTTGCGGGAGAGAGTTTCACCCAAGTGCCCATGACCATGGACAATGCCACACTGGTCAACGCCATCGGGCAGACCGAGATGGGCGCTCTGGAAGACGGTACCGCCATCGGTGACGGCATCGCCACCGCCATTAACCGCATCCGCGACGGCAAGGCCAAAAGCAAGAGCATCATCCTGCTCACCGACGGCAGCAACAACACGGGCGTGGTGGCACCCAACACCGCTGCCGACATCGCCCGCAAGTTCGGCATCAAGATCTACACCATCGGTGTGGGCAGCAACGGCTCTGCTGACTATCCTGTTGCCATCGACTATGCCGGCAACATCCAGTACCAACGCATGCCCGTGGTTATCGACGAGGCGACCTTGAAGAACATCGCTGCTACCACAGGAGGCAAATACTTCCGCGCCACCTCGGGCAGCGTGTTAAGCGACATCTTCAAAGAAATCGATCAACTCGAGAAGACCCACATGGACGTGCAGCGCTTTACCCACACCGAGGACCACTATGAGCCCTGGGCATTGTTGCTGCTCGGCCTGCTGCTGTTAAGCCTGCTGCTGGACTACACGATGTTGAGGCATATACCGTAGAGAGGCGTTAGTTATTAGGCGTTAGGCGTTAGGTATTAGGCTTTAGGTATTAGGTGTTAGGTGACTCACAATATACTATTGAAAGAGGAATGTAACTATGATCAATTTTGCTCATCCGCAATATTTCTATTTGCTGCTCCTGCTACCGGCATTGGTGCTGCTGTTCTTGTGGAACCGCCGCGATCGCCGCAAACGGCTGGAGCGCTATGGCAAACGCGCGTCTATCGAGCCGTTGATGCCCGAGGTGTCGCGCTATAAACCATGGATCAGGCTTGCACTTGAACTGCTGTTGCTCACGATGGTCGTCATCGTGCTGGCGCGTCCTCGTGCGGGTTCCAGCAAGACGTCCACCAACGTGCACGGCATCGAGGTAATGGTCGCCGTCGACGTGTCCAACTCGATGAATGCATCAAGCACCGACAACCCGCAGGACGTGAGCCGCCTGCAGCGCGCCAAGATGATCCTGCAGAAACTCATCGACCGCCTCGATAACAACAAGGTGGGACTGATTGTGTTTGCCGGCAATGCCTACATGCAGATGCCCATGACCAGCGATGCCGCCTCGGCAAAACTGTTCCTGAACGGCATCAGCACCAACATGGCGCCCACCCAGGGCACTGCCATCGGCGCCGCCATCAACTTGGCACTCAACGGCTTCTCGCAGAGTAAGAAATCGCAGAAAGCCATAATCATTATCACCGATGGCGAGAACTTTGAGGATGATGCCGTGGGCGCCGCCAAGGAAGCCGCCAAGATGGGCGTCCAAGTGGATGTCATCGGCGTGGGTTCCACTACCGGTGTTCCCATTCCCATGGAGGGCGGTTACCTGACCGATGACGAGGGCAATCCCGTCACCACCAGCCTCAACGAGAAAATGGCGCAAGAAATTGCCCAGGGCGGCAAGGGTGTCTATATCTCGGGTACGGCAAGCGACGCTGTCTCGACGCTGCAAGAGACACTCGACAAACTCGCCAAGAGCGACCTGGCCGTCGTGTCCTATACCCAGCACGACGAGCAGTTCCCTGTGTTTGCCACCATCGCCCTGTTGCTGCTGCTGGGACTGTTACTCTTGCTCGAACGCAAGAACCCGTGGCTCAAGCGATACAATTTCTTCACCAAGGATAAAGAAAAGACTTCGATTTTGACCAAGAATAATGAAACAGAGAAGAAGTAATCACACAGCGTTGACAATGATATTGGTAGCCGCCTTGGCCCTGCTTGTCACTTTCCCGACAACAGCCCAAGGCAAAGCGCCCAAGATGACCAAGAAGGAGCGCGTCGCCCTGCGCAACGGCAACAAACTGTATGAGAAAAAGCGCTATGCCGAGGCCGAGGTCGAATACCGCAAGGCTTTGCAGGCCAACCCCGCGAGCGAGAAAGCGCAATTCAATCTCGCCACCGCCCTCATGCGACAAGGCAGCGTCACAGCCAAGGAAGACGATGACAAGAACCCGATGAAGCAGGCCGAGGGACTGCTCACTAATCTGGCCAAGGGAGCCCAGGACAAGCAACTGCGCGGCAAGGCCAGCTATGACTTGGGCAACATCGCCTATGGCCGTCAGGACTATGGCAAGGCCATCGAGTTCTACAAGCATGCCCTGCGTTGCAATCCCGATGACAATCAAGCACGTCAGAACCTGCGTCTGGCTCAACTCAAAAAGCAAGAGCAAGACAAGAACAAAGACAAAAACCAGGACAACAAGGACCAAAACAAAGATCAGAATAAGGATCAAAACAAAGACAAAGACCAAAATAAGGACCAGAATAAGGATCAGAACAAAGACAAAGATCAAAATCAAGACCAAAACAAGGATCAACAGAACCAGAATCAAGATCAAAATAAACAAGATCAACAGAAACAACAGCAGCAGGGCGGCATGAGTCAGCAAAATGCCGAGCAGGTGCTCAAGGCCATGCAGGACCGCGAGCGCGCCACCCAGCAGCGCATCAACGCGCAACAGGCTCAACAACAACGTCATGAGCGCCAGCGCACCAATAAGAAGTGGTAGTTTAGGTATTAGGCTTTAGGTTTTAGGCTTTAGGTTTTAGGTTTTAGAAAGATTTCAATGAAGCGAATCATCAATATAGCTATCTTGCTCTTGGCCGTGCTAACGGCACAGGCGGCCTCGTTTACAGTCGAGGCACCGCGCCAGGTGGTCGAGGGCAACAAGTTCAACGTCACCTTTGTGCTCAAGAACGGGGAAGGCTCCAGTTTCACCCCTCCCGAGGTGAGCGGTGCCAAACTCATCTATGGCCCCAGCGTGTCACACAGTTACAGTTCATCATGGGTCAACGGCAAGTCGAGCCACTCCTCTAGCGAGGAATACACGATGATCTACAAAGCCACCCAAACAGGCAAATGCCACATCGGTGCGGCATCCATCGTTGTTGACGGCAAACGCCACACTTCCAACGCTTTCACCATCGAGGTGTTGCCATCGGGAAGTCAGCCCAGCCACCAGCAGCAAACCACCCCAGGCGCCCCCACTCCCTACAGCGACCCGCTGACACAGAGTGCCGACAAGTCGGTGAGCGGCAAGGACCTGTTTGTGCGCATCGAAATGTCAAAACCGCGCGTGTATGAGCAGCAGGCTGTGGTTTGCACCATCAAGTTGTACACCAAATACCAGATTTCGCAGTTCATGCCCACCATTCAGCCCTCGTTTGACGGATTCCTGATTGAGGAGATTCCCGTGCAGCCCAGCCTGAACAAGGTGGAAGTCCTGAATGGTGAGCGATACATGACCGCCATCCTCAAGAAGTGCATCCTGTATCCGCAACAGAGCGGCAAATTGACCATCACATCGGGCAACTATGATGTGAGCGTGGTGCAGTTCGACACCTTCAAGAGCATCTTCGGCACCATCTCCAAGCCTGTAGAAAAGGACCTGAAGGTGACCAGTAACTCGGCAACCATCAACATCCTGCCGTTGCCCGAGCCCAAGCCAGCATCGTTCACGGGTGCTGTGGGCCGATTCAACGTCACCACCGACCTCAAGCCCGCGACAGGCCACAAGACCTACAGTGCGGCAAGTTACCGCTACATCATCAGTGGTACCGGCAACATCAAGTATATCAAAGCGCCCGAGATCAAATTCCCCGAGCAATTCGATGTCTATGATCCCAAAACCGATGTCCTGGTCAATGACGGTGCAGGCGACATGAGCGGCAAGGTCGTGATGGACTACACCTTTATCCCGCAATATGCAGGAGAGTTTGACATCCCGGCCGGTGAGTTCACCTACTTTGACCCCGACGCAGGCAAGTATGAAACCATCACCATTCCCTCACGACATCTCTCGGTCGCCAAGGGCGAGGGCCAACCCAGCAACCACTACCGCATGAAGAACATGGACATCCGACCCATCAAGAGCGGTGACCTGGGGTTGAAGAAGTCACATGGATACATCGTGGACAACTGGTCCTACTGGCTGTGGTTCCTGTTGCCGCTGCTGGCCATGGTGGCACTGCTGCTGTACTATCGCAAGCAACTGAAGGAGCGGGCCGACGTGCGCCGCATGCGCTCAAAACGCGCCAGCAAGGTGGCACAACGCCGCCTGAAGGCTGCCCGCGGTTTTGCCACTCGCGGTGACCGCAACGGCTTCTATGCCGAAATGCTCAATGCCCTGTGGGGATACATGAGCGACAAGCTATCCATTCCTGTGAGCGAATTGAGCAAAGACAACATCAATGCCGAATTGGAACAATATGGCATCGATGAGCAGTTGCGCAAGGAGGCCATTGACCTGATCGACAAGTGTGAGTTCGCACAATATGCCCCTGAACTGGCCCAAAGCGACATGAACGCAGTGCTCGATGAGGCGGCAGGCATCATTGACCGATTGGAGAATGTCAAACGCAAGAAAACAACCATCGAGGAGTCATGAAACAAATCATCATATCCATCCTATTAGCCGTCATGGCCTTGCCTCTCATGGCAGCCAACGCCAACATAGACAAGGCGAACCAGGCTTACAAACAGGAGCTTTATAACGAGGCGCTGCAGCTCTATCTGCAAGAGGCCAAGGAGACGGGCGTGTCATCGGCTCTGTATTGCAACATCGGTGACACCTACTACCGCCTCAAGGACAACGTGCATGCCGTGCTCTACTATGAACGCGCCCTGGTGCTTGACCCATCGAACAGTGACGCGCGTTTCAACCTGGACTTCGTGCGTGGCAAGATGCAACTGCCCGACGATGCGGGTGATTCGTGGTTCAGCAACTGGGTAGACCAGACGGTGAGCCGCCTGTCGAGCAACGCATGGGCCGTTATCGCCATCATCACCTTCCTGCTGTTCCTGGCTGGTGTGGCAGCCTATCTTTTCCTTGACAACGTGCTGATGCGCAAAATCGGCTTCTTTGGTGGTGCCTTATTGCTGGTGGCAACCATTCTTGCTAATCTGGCGGCATTTCATGTCTATCACAAGGCGACAAGCGGCAACGCTGCCATCATCATGCCCGAGAGCGTCGTCCTGAGCACAGCGCCGCGCGAGGCACGCGACAAGGACGAGGAGGCCTTCAGCCTGCAACAGGGCACCCGCGTCGAGATTGTCGATTCCATTACCGGCAAGGACAGCGGCAAATGGCTGCAAGTTTCGACAGCCGGCGGACACAAAGCATGGCTCAAAGCCAATGACATTGAAGTGATTTGAGTATGTTAGACTATCTGATTGACCTAGATTCTGATGCTTTGCTGACCATCAACGGTTGGCATGACATTTTTCAAGACGCCTTTTGGTTCATGCTGTCAAGCAAGTTGGCCTCGGTGCTGATTGCGCTGGGGCTTATTTGGGTGTTGTTGCACAAGAAACGCAGCTATGCCTTGCTGGTCATCGCGATGCTGGCACTCACCATCACCATCGCCGACCAGGTGTCATCGGGCATCATCAAGTCACTTGTAGAAAGGTTTCGCCCCACCCATGACCCCACGATCGGCGCGCTCGTTCACACGGTGAACGGGTATCGCGGCGGCATGTATGGCTTTGTGTCGAGCCATGCGGCCAACGCCTTTGGCGCCATCACCCTGATTTCATTGATCATGCGCCAGCGCCTGGTGCTGTTCCCGCTGCTGTTGTGGGCGCTGTTGCAATGCTACAGCCGTATGTATCTGGGGGTTCATTACCCTGGCGACATTCTGGGCGGCATCGTTGTGGGACTGGCATCGGGATGGCTTGTGTGGCTGCTGATGCGACTGATTCAACGGCGCTTCAACATTTCCAACGCCACGTTCACCAAATCAGAAGGCGCCGTCATTGCCTCATCGGTTGGCATCACCATCATCGGCATTGCCGTGGCAGCAGCTTTCCAGGCATGGTGATATAAAAACAAAAAATCCCCGACTCACGCCGCGGATCATTTGAAAAAAATCTAATTAACCTCTAATACCATTAACATAAACCTTAAAACTAAATCTTAACCTTTAACTCAAAACCCCATGCCTCACGGCAACAATTTTAAGTCATATGATGAAAAATCGATGCAAAGGTAAGGCTAAATATGTTATTAAACATAATTTTTGAACAAGAAAATTCTCAAATTTAACACTCTTTAGTGTTTTGGTACATTTTCTCACAGTTTTAAGGCTATTTTCCTATCAAAACCAGTAGCATCAGCACTAGTTGCCCATGATAGCACTGATGACAGCATTTATGTCGGCAATGTTCACTTCTCCGTCACTGTTCACGTCAGAGCTTCCTTGTGTATCATCGGGATTGCCCATGATGATGTCTATCAAGGCGTTCACATCACCAATATTCACCTCACCGTCGCCATTTACATCACCGATAACAACCGTGGGGTCATAGCCCAACTGGCTGTCCATCCAAGCGAGGCGGTCGATGAGCCATTGCTTGAGGTAACCAATCTCATCTTGAAAATTCTTGGCCAAATAAAAGTTAGGCCACACATATTTTCGCCAACGCGGCCACGCTAGGCTGTTGCGTGATTCAGCGCCATTAATGGTGAGAACATTAGCCAGCGAATCGACTGTCGCCATCAAGCGGTCTTCGCGCAGATTGGATTGACGATATTTTTTCCAACGGGATTTCAGGGCTTTGACATAATCGGGATCGGTATTCAATTTGTACCACCAGAAAGGAATCAGGTATGGATCATCCTTTTCGTTGATGATGTCATTATTCTGATAGATCCATGTATCGGTTCGCCAACCCCGATAATAATTCGAGTTGCCGTAAGCCAGGTTCATGTCCCACAGGGCCATTTTGAAGCGGGCATCCTGGCTGTCACGATGTTTGTAGAATTTACCGCTCAACCGATAGCCGTCAACGTTATGTCCAAACTCCATGGCAATCTGATAATCGACAAAATTCATCATGTCGATATAGTTTCTATAGGTGGGCGTTCCTCCCACCCTATAGTTCCACAATGCAGTTTCCATCTCGTAGATGCGTCCTGTGATGTATTTCACCTGATCCTGGGTCAGGTCTTCATAGTCGGGCGACTTGTACTGGATGTGAATATAGCGCTGGGGATATTGCGTGCCGTTCATGCTCACAGGGTGATACCTGGAAATATAAAACATTCCTTCACTCCGGTCCACCTCCATCAGGTAGCCGCCAGTGATTTCATCATCTTCGGTACCAGGGTCTTCAAGATTGAGGCGATGCTTGCCCTTGGAAACGACCTCGGTGAGGACATACACGCCATAGTAAGTGCCATCAAGGAAAAGCTCGCACAAGCGCCCCTGGGGCACATATTCCATCCACGGACGCGACACCTCGAAGGCCAGCAGGTCGCGTATCATGCTCTTGTCGGCATAGGGGGCGAGCAATGCCCAATCATTGTCCTTGCCCATTCCCAGGATTTTCACTTTCACCTTTTCTCCGCCGCTCTCCAACGGCTTGTCTAACGGGCGGAAGGAATAAGGTTTCTTGGCACTCATGCCATAAGACGAATTGCCACGATAGCGCAGACCGATGTAACCCTCATAGTCGATGTGCTGCCCGGGATGAGCAATCGTGTCGGCATAATTGAGTTGGCCATCCCCATTGTGGAGGATTTTCATGCTTGCCGTGATGCGCTGGTGACGGTCAATAATCTTACCGCCCACATTGATCCACACGATAGGCAGGTTGGTGGATGTCAATTGGACATTTGTATTGTCAGGAGGATAGTTTCCTGACGCTGCATGGGAGGCTCCTCCCAATATCAACACAGCACAAACAAACAATAAAAACCGTTTCATTAATCAATGGTCTTCTCAATTCACGACTGCAAAGGTACAAAAAAGACTTGATACTCAAGCATTCCGTGGCGGGTTGTTGCGGGGATGGTGGGTGAGGATCTCGTCGCGCAGGCGGGTGCGGTCAATGTGAACATAGATTTCGGTAGTGGTGATGCTCTCATGACCCAACATCTGCTGGATGGCTCGCAGGTTGGCTCCTCCCTCAAGCAGATGGGTGGCAAAACTGTGGCGCAGCGTGTGTGGGCTGATGACCTTGCGCACCCCAGCAAGTTCACACAATTGTTTGACGATATGGAAAATCATCTGCCGGGTGAGCATCGCGCCTCGACGGTTCAGGAACAGGATATCCTCGCTGCCCCGTTGGGCCACCTGACGGGAGCGTGTCTGCTCCAAGTAGAGGTTAATCTGCTCGATGGCGACTGGTGAGATGGGAACCACCCGCTGCTTGTTGCCCTTGCCCTGAATGACGACATAGCGCTCATCCACGAACAGTTGCGACAAGCGCAGGCCCACCAGTTCGCTGACACGCAACCCGCAGCCGTAAAGCGTCTCGATGATGGCACGGTTGCGCTGTCCCTCGGCCTTGCTCATGTCGATAGCTGCGATCATGCGGTCAATCTCATCAATAGTGAGCACCTCGGGCAGATGGCGCCCAATTTTGGGCGTGAGCAGCAGTTCGGTGGGGTCGGTGTCCATGTACCCCTCCAAACGCAGAAATTTATAGAAACTCTTCACACCGCTGATGATGCGCGCCTGGGAACGCGGTTGGATACCCACATCCTGCAAGGTGCAGACAAAGTGCTCCATGTCATCGGTCGTGGCATGTTCAATGCCCACGCCAGCATCACCCAGGTAGCGGATGAGCTTGTCCACATCATCGCTATAGGCCTGAGCGGTGTTGCGGCTCATGCCCTTGGTCAGCGTCAGGTGCCCTAGGAAACGCTTCTTCACGTCAGCGATGTCGATAATGTCGCGCATTCTATTTTTTCGTCTTGAGGATGCCTTGAATGGTGTCGGTAATCAAGGGGTCATAATTGTCGTTGGCAAAGACGGTCACCTTGTCGGCGACAAAGACCATTTCCATGCGGCGGTTATCGCCACCGTCGAGCCAATCCATGCGCATGGCAAGGGTATCGCCCCGCCAAGCATAGGCCGCAGCAGTAGTGAATGGCCGTTGTGTCCCCACCAGCTGTTCGCGGCTCTCCATGATGTAAATGGGACGATCATCGCTTGTGGTAATCCGCCACTCTCCCCAGCCGGCGACAGCCTGCAACGGGCCGCGCCAATCGGTCATCGTGAAGACTCGGTCAGCGCCCTTGGGCGTGATTTCAATAGACTTGATACCCTGTAAATTATCCTCTAGCATAATCGTGCTGGAGAACAACTGACTTTCCAACGGATGAGCACCGTCGCCCTGCGGCAAGTCAATCGCAGTGTGCTCAAATGGGGGTTCCACCCGAACAGTTTCCTTAACCAAAGGCTCCAACAGGCGATAGTAAATCGTGTTGAGTTCATCGCCATAGTTCGCAGCCCTGCCGTTGACGACGACCACCAAATCCAGTTCCGGCACCACGTCGATGAGTTGGCCGCCATAACCTGTGGCAAAGAAAGAATCGACCAACGGCTGTTGAACCGACTTGGTCTGATAGCCGTAGCCCAGGACATAACGGTCCACATCATAGCCCGTGAACAGGGCACGCAGCCAGTGCCATACACGACGAAACGCCTGCAGAATACTTTCCCACCATGAGAGGTCGGGGTCAGCGCTTTCGCGCGTCGAGATCTGTTGCTGGGTCATGTCGTGGACCCATTGTTTGCTCACGATTTGCCGGCCGTGCCATTCGCCGCCATGCAGCAGGAGCAGACCAAGCTTCGCCTCGCTCTCGGCTTGCAGGCGCAAACCCCACCCCGCGGTCTCGACGCTGTCAGGGGCAAGTTCCCAGTCGGCTTGCGTGATGTGCAGGGGCGTGAAAATGCGTTCTCGCACATAATCGAGCAACGATTTCCCCGTCAGGCGCGACACAATGACCGCCAGCGCATGGGTACACATCGAGTCATAGTTAAAGTGCTGCCCCACCCCGCTGAAGTTCCCAGCGAACCAGGTGCTGAGCCAGTCGGCCTCACCCATGAAAATACTCAAGTCCTGCTCTCGCCCCGATGCCATGATGAGCAAATCACGCACCGTGAGGCTATCCAATGCCGGCGACAAGGTGGCGGGCATCTTGTCGCCCAGGAATTTAGACACCTTGTCATCGACCTTGAGCAACCCGTCGTCCACGGCAAGGCCCACAGCAAGTCCCGTCACCGTCTTGCTGGCGCTATACAGCATGTGCAACTGCTCGGCCTGATAAGGGGCAGCATGCCACTCGCCGATGACCTTGTCGTGACGCAACACCATCATGTGGTGGATATCCACATCGGGCAAGGAGGTGATGCGGTGATAGAAACTGTTGAGCAATTCGGGTGACACACCCTCGGCTTCAGGCGTGGAGCGGGGCAGGTCACCCGTCTGTGCCAACACCGTCATGGCACAGGTCAAAAGCAGCACTATTGAGAACAGACGACGTTTCATTTCACTGTAAATGGTACGGTTACAGGTTTGGAGTTGGGGTAAGTGTCATCAATGGTCACTTCGTTCTTTCCGAAGTCAAACACAAAGGTCAAGCCGCTGATCCAGTCCACATAGTGGACGCGCACCTCGAGCAACATGGGAGTATTCCAAGCATAGGCGGCAGCGGCCGTGAAACCGTGGGCAAAGCCTTGCATACTGTTAATGGCATTGATGGAATAATAGGGGAAACCAGCCAGAGTGTTGTACTGCCAATCTCCATAACCCATTGCCAAGTTCTCGTTATTACCATTCTCATAGGCCAAGTGCAGATGATTGTCATTAATAGACACTGCATTCAAACCAAAACGGTTGTGTGCCAATTGCAGCTGTCGGTCCATGACGGCTTTTGCCTTATTGCTCACACGCTTGCCTTGCGGCATCGCCAACTTGGCTTTTGCACACAGGTTATCCAGGCGTTTCTGCAATTTCTTCTCGGGCAATAGTGGCTCGGCCTTCAAGCCTGGCATCAATTGGTTCCAGATGCATGCCAACTCCTCGTGGCCATAGAGTTTCATGCCCAGGATGACCACCACAAGATCTTCTTGGGGTACCACAACGGTGTATTGGCCCATGGCGCCGTCGGCACGATAAGAACCGGGCCACTTGCTTTGCCACACCTGGTAGCCATAACCCTGGTTGCCGTCGGTGGACGGCACGGTCTCCTTGGCACCACCGTCAATGAGACGCGAGCAGGCCGCCGTCACATAATCGGCACTCACCAGTTGCTGGCCGTTCCATTTGCCCTTGTTGAGCAGCAGCAAGCCCAGTTTGGCCATCGTCTCGGCTTGAACGCGCAATCCCCAACCGCCCGTGTTGATGCCGTCGGGACTGGTTTCCCAGTCAGCTACAGCGATGTGCATGGGACCGAACAGTTTAGCGTTCAGGTAGTCAAGCATGGTGCGTCCAGTCACACGCTGCACGATAGCACTGAGCATGAAGGTGCACATCGAGTCATACTGGAACAGGCTACCTGGCTTGTCGTCAACGGATTTGGCAAGCCAGTCTTTCACCCAATCCGTGCTGTTGTTGCGCATAGTCCAGTCGGGTTTCATGCCCGAGGCCATCATCAGCAGGTCGCGCACGGTCATCGCTGCCATGTTATCACTCACCGGCATCGAGCGCTTGTCGGGGAAGAATGTCATCACGCGGTCATCCAGCCGCAACAGGTTATCATCAATGGCACAGCCCACCGCCAGCGAGGTGAACGTCTTGCTGGCCGAGTAGAGCGTATGGCTGTCCTCGGCACGGAAAGGCGCAGGATGCAATTCGGCCACCACCTTGCCGTGGCGCACGACCATCACATGGTGGATGTCACACTCGGGTAAAGCCATGAGCGAGTCCATCATATTGATCACCGCCTGGGTGCTGATGCCTTCGGCTGCGGGAGTGCTGCGGGGCAAATCGCCTGTCTGCGCCGCCAGCAACAGCGGCAACAGGGCTAATAATATGAGAATTTGTCGTTTCATGATTCCAACAATGAATGATCTTCAGAATAACTCACTAATCTCTAATCCCTAATCAAACATAATTCTTCAGTGCTTGTTCCAGTTCGGTGCGGATAAGGGTTTTCAGTTCCTTGGGTTCCAGCACCTCGATGCTGGCGCCGTGGGACATGATTTCCTCCTTGAGGTCATAGGTGATGCGCATCCGATAGGTGAAAACCGAATACTCATCGTGCACTTCCTCTTGTTGCGAGGGATGCAACGGCAAGGCCCTGAAATACTTGGCCTGGGTGGGTTCCACCCGCAGGACAATGCGCTTGGCGCTGTTCTTGTTGGTGATGATGCCGAAGCAGTCCCTGAAAAACTCCGAGGGATTCACATCACCAGGCATCGTGAACGTCTCCTGCAAGAGGTTCAAACGACTGATGCGGTCCAGCGAATAGGTCTTGATGAGACCGTCATTGACGTTAAGGCCGATGACATACCACAGTTGCTTGAAAATCTTGACGAAATAGGGCTCCAGGACAACACCGTCGGTGGGACGCGAACGGGTGTAACTCTTGTAGGAAAAACCGATGCGGTGATTCTGCTTGAGGGCATCGATAATCACGGGAAGATGCTCACGCGCCGAGGGCACGTTCTCCAGAATGATGCGGCCACTGATGTCATGAGCATTGCTCAGCATGCCACTCAACGACACCGAGTCCACCAGCCACGACTTGAGGCGTGCATTTTCCTCACTGCCCGAATCGTCAATGTAGTATTCAAAGGTGGACTTGTCACACTGGATATTGATATCAAACATCTCCTCCACCCCATCGCGGTAATGGAAGAACGTGCGCCGTGCCAGGGGTTTTCCCTCGCTGATGTCGCTGCGCAACCAGGCAGATTTCAAGTCCTTGAGCGTGATGCGGCCATAGCGGCTGATGGTATCCACCAGCCACACATAACGGTTCACAAGATTACGGGCCATGCTTTTTAATCAGATGAGTTAACAGTAACTAATGCCTAAAACCTAAAACCTAACGCCTATTCCTGATAAGCAACGCGAGCCCGATCATGGTCAAGGCAGCATTCAGCAGCAACAACTCAAAGCCCAACGTGTAATCATAGCTGTTCTTGAGCCACCACTGGATGAGCCAGCTGAGGACAGGAGCCGCAATGCACACCACAGGCACCAAACGGTCACGCACGGGCTTCTTGCACATCATGCCAAAGGCGAACAGGCCCAGGATGGGACCGTAAGTGTAGCTGGCCAATGTATAAACTGCACTGATGGCGTCACTGTTGCTGATAGCATAGAAAATAAGGATGACAAGACCCATCACGGCCGCCATGCCCACATGGACCAGACGGCGGGTGCGTCCCAGCGCAGCCTCTTCCTGCTTCTTGTCGGCCTCAAGGATATCTACCGTGAATGAAGTGGTGAGCGATGTCAGGGCCGAGCCTGCGGCCGAATAGGCAGCAGCAATCAGGCCGATGATGAATACCACACCCAACAGCACAGGCATACCCTCGCTGAAGGCTACCGTGCCGAACAATTCGTCGGTCTTCTCGGGCATCGCAATGCCGTGAGCATTAACGTGCAGCGTGAGCAGTGTACCCAAAATCAGGAACAAAGCGATGACAATGACCTGGAGGAAAACGCTCACAATAAGGTTTTTGGCCGACTCGCTGGCATTTTTACAGGCCAGACTGCGTTGCATCAAGTCCTGGTCTAGGCCTGTGGTAGCAATGACCATGAAGATGCCTGCAATGAACTGTTTCCAGAAATAAGTACCCTCCTTGGGATTGTCAAAGAAGAAGACGCGCGAGGTGTCGTCACCAGCAACCGCCTTGCACAAGCCCGCGAGATCATAACCCAAACCCTTGGCAACGAAATAGATACTCAGCACTACCGACAGGATGAGGCAGAAACTCTTGAGGGTATCGGTCCAGATGACGGTTTTCACACCGCCCTGCAAGGTATAGAGGAAAATGAGGGCAATCGTGACGATGACGTTGATGACGAAGGGGATGTGCAGGGGTGAGAACACCAGCAGCTGCAGGGTCACGCACACGACATAGAAACGCACCGCAGCGCCCAACATCTTGCTGATGAAGAAGAACCAGGCGCCGCTCTTGTGGGTGCTGCCGCCGAAACGTTGTTCCAGATAACCGTAAATGGATACTAGATTGCGCTTGTAAAACAACGGAATGAGCACATAGGCGATGACGAAGTAACCCACGACAAAACCCAAGGCCATCTGCAGGTAACTGAAGCCCTTGGTGACTACCATACCAGGCACCGAGATGAAGGTCACACCCGAAATGGGCGCTCCCAACATGGCGATGGCGACAATGAACCACGGAGCCTGACGTCCGCCACTCAAAGCGGTGGCGGTATCGCTCTTGCGCGATGCGGCCCAAGAGATGATAAACAACAGAATGAAATAGCCAACGATTGTGGCAAGAACTATCCAGGGAGTCATTTTAAGTTAGGAGTTAGAAGTTTTTCAATTATTCTTCATACAGGAGATAGGGTTTGCGCTGCTGCTTGAAACGCTTGACGTCGTCTTGCCAGGTGGCTTTGATCTCGTCGGCGCTCTTGCCTTGAGCGATCATCTCACGCACACGGGTCGTGCCCATGAGTTTATCAAAGAAATTGCTCTTCAGGTAGAACTCATGGCCACCCTTGGTGAGATTGCGGTAAGCGTCGATGACATACTCCAGGTTGATGCCCTTGGCGATGACATCCTCGGCAGCAAGGTTGTGCAGGTCAACACCGTGACACAGCTTGTCCATCTGGGTCGGTGTCTTGGCGCCAGGCCGGCTGGTGGGCGTGAACTCAAAGGCATAACCCGTCATGTCGGGGTGGCCATAGACCTGGAATGGCCAGTCGGTGCCGCGCCCCAGGCTCACCGTCGTGCCCTCGAAGTAACACATCGAGGGGTAGAGATAAATCGAGAGCATATTGGGCAGATTGGGACTCGGTGCGATGGGCAACGCATAGCGCGTCTGGTGGGTGTAGTTTCCGCACGGAATCACTGTGAGGTCACACTTCTTGCCGTCCTTGAGCCAACCCTCGCCGTTGGCCATCTGCGCCAGTTCGCCCAGCGTCATGCCATGCACGGTGGGAATGGGCAGGCGACCCACGCCCGACTTGAGCGTCATGTCCAGGATGGGACCGTCAACATACATGCCGTTGGGATTGGGGCGGTCAAGCACCATGAATTGCTTGTTGTAGGTCACCGCAGCATCCATCAGGTTAATCATCGTCACATAGTAGGTGTAGAACCTCAAACCCACATCCTGGATGTCGGTCACGATGATGTCGATGCCGTCCATCACCACCTTGCTGGGCATGGGCGACTTGCCGTCATAGAGCGATGCGATGGGAATGCCTGTCTTCTCGTCAACGCTGCTCGACACATGTTCGCCAGCGTCAGCATTACCACGAAAACCGTGTTCGGGCGAGAAAATCGTCACCACGTTCACCCCACGCTCCACCATCAGGTCCAAGGTGTGCTTGTCGCCCACCATACCCGTCTGGTTGCTCATCAGCGCCACGCGTTTGCCCTTGAGCAGGGGCACATACTCATCGGTGCGGGCAGCCCCCACAACCACCGCTTTCTCGCTGACCGTGGTGGCCTCGGGCTGTGCGTTTGCAGTGACTGTGGTGGCAGTGTTGTGAGCTGTGCTGTTGCACGCCTGCAATGTGGTCATCGACGTGAGCGACAGCCACATCACCAGCATCAAAAAGGATACTTTTGTCAATTTCTTCATATCTTGATCATTGGTTATTGAATTATCGTACCGCAAAATTAGACCTTTTGATTTGAAAAATCAACAATCACCCCCACAATTTTGCCAAAAACTGGCACACCCCCACCTGACACGGAAGCGACCTTTCAAGATTCCAAAAGCAAGGCCATCCTTTTACTCACATATAGGACGCGTCGAGGGTGTCGGTTGGCGGGACTTCGAAGCGGGTGCCTGTGGACTGGTGGATGCGACGGCGCACCTTGTCACTCATACCGGGGCGCGTGAGCCTGGGGCGGAAACCGCTGGAGTTGCGCAAGTACTGGCCATTCTCCTCCTGGCGGATAACACCGTCGTTATACTTTACAATCATGTGATAGGCCATCTGGCGCCAGCGTTTCACCATCTGGTCGCCCACCTCGCAACTGTAGTCGCTCAAATGGGCAATAGCCGCGTTGCGGTCACTTTTCATCAACTCAAGCGCACGTTGTTCGACCTCGGCCTGACGGGCAAAATAACTGGCTTGCAGTGAGTCGCGCACCTGCTGCAGTTCGGGATAGAGCAGACTCCAACGGGGATAGACCATATTGCTCACCCAGTTGCTCACCCAGTAGGCGCTCTCGTCGCTGAAGGTGTAGGCATCGGCCTTGGGATCGTTGTAACAGTGCGGCACACGGTTGGCACAGCAATAGACAGGAGTATAGGCCACCATGCCGCTATCGTCATTGCCCCACCAGATGACACCTCCCACCTCACGCGGCATGAAGCTGCGCAGCTGGCACACCCATGTAAAGGCGGTGTGAGTCGTTGCCACCGATCGCTCATGGAACATGGTCACGCCCTCGTCTTCATAACGGGACGGCTGCGGACGGAACGGGCTGTCATAGATGCCAGCGCCTGGGTCATCGTCCATGGCAAACGGAGTGCCCTCGTAGCGGTCACGCAAACACTCAATCACCATACCCACTGTGAGCGGCTTGTCAGGGATGATCCACATGGGCAACGGCTCCACCTCGCTCATGGGCAGCTTGCCCTCGACATAAGGCAGATAGCGGTCCATACCCGTGGTCAAGTGACGATAGATGGCCCACACGCGAGAGTCACCCAAGCGACGACCGCCAAAAGTGGGCGGATTATAGGCATCACAGAAGCTGAACTCGCTGTCCTTGCCCTTGAAATAGCCACGCTCGCGAGCAAACTTGATGCAGTTGGGCGAAATCATCACGTTGGCCTTGTCTTTCAGGTTCACGCGACGGATGCGGCTCTGGTTGGCATGTGCCAGCACAGCGTTGTCGGGTACACGCACCGCGATCCACACTATACTCTTGCTGCCTGAGCCACAGCCGCACATCTCGAGCAGCCACGCCTCGTTGGGGTCACACACCGTGAACGACTCACCCGAGCTGCAAAAGCCATATTCCTCGGCCAGAGAAGTCATCACTGCGATGGCCTCACGCGCCGTGCGCGCCCGTTGCAGGCCCAGGTCCATGAGCGAGCCATAGTCGATGCTACCCGTATTGTCAATCAGTTCTTCTCGTCCCTCAAAGGTGGTCTCACCGATGGCCACCTGCCACTCATTGATGTTGCCGGTTACCAAATAGGTCTCGGGCGCCTCGGGAATCTCCCCGTGATAGACGCGCGAGTCGCGGTCATATATCTTGCGCATCGTGCCGGCTGGATGCTTGCCAGCCTCATAGCGGTACATCTTGTGACACGCGCCCCAAGAATCGATATTGTAGGTACACATCACCGACCCGTCGGCACTCGCTTTTTTTCCCACAAGGATGCTTGTGCAAGCCTCACTCTGCAGTACGCCCAACACCACCACTGCCAATAACAGCAAAAGTATCTTCTTCATCATCTTTCGTGATTTCGTTTTGTTCTTGGGCAAAGATAATGCTTTTTCTTGACTTAAACTGTCAAAAAGAACCGCCCATGAATGATATTACCAAGTGATGTTTGCCCAAATGGGGTTTTTTCACGAAATTTGCGGCAAATAACAAAAGACTATTACCTATGCGCTCTAAAAACTGGTTATTACTCGCGTTTGTGCTCATCGGCACGGCATTGTTCCTAATGCAGGACATCTGGATGGTGCGAGACATTGACGATTACGGCTTCAGCACCTTGAATGAATTGAGGGTTGAAGACGGGCAACGTTTTCTGGTACACGTCAAGCCGGTACTGTCCTTTGCCGACGCTGTGAAGTCACAACAGGCTGCCTATTTTGACTACAACGGGCGATTCCTGATTCACACCCTGTCACAGTGGTTCAACAGCATGGACGGCACCACGCTGCCCATCATCGTCAACACCTTGTCATGGGCGTTGCTGATTACTTGTTTTGTGCTGTTGAGCTTCGGGCGCAAGAGGCTTGATTGGGCCTGGCTGATCATCGCCTTTGCGGTGTTGTGGCTCACCATGCCCAACTCGCTACACATGATGATCGGCTCCATCACCGCAGCCGCCGATTACTTGTGGACGGGCGCCGTGAGTCTGCTGCTCTTGCTGGTGTTCCAAAACATCACTCAAAACGATAAACCGTCCTCGTGGCCCAAGGTATTGCTCATCGGTGTCTTTGCCCTGATTGCAGGAGCCATGCAGGAGAGCTTCTCCATCGGCATCTCGGCGGGTCTGCTGGTCTACGCGCTGTCCAACCGCAAGCGCATGTCCCGCGAGGGCTGGGTGCTCATTGGCTGCTACATCGTGGGCACGGCGCTGGTGGCTCTGGCACCCGCCAATTTCAAGCGCTCGGACATGCTGGGACTCATGGTGCGCTGGTATGTCACCACCGACCTGCTGCGTGCCCCCATCGTGCCGCTCACGTTCCTTGTCGGTGTGTTCGCCTTGTTTGTCAATCCCGGCGAAGTTGCTCGAATCCTCAAGCAAAACACCATCCTCATCGTCGCCATCGTGGTGAACGTGCTGTTTGCCATTTTTGTGGCCTATACCGGGGCCTGGCAGCTCACCTGTGTGCTGCTGATGTGCGGCATCCTGCTGCTGCAAATGTCGCGCGCCGTGTTCACCCACAAAGCCGTCAAAGCTGTACTGGCCCTACTGGCTGCCGTGGCCGTCATCGGGGTTTACTGCCTGCAATTCAACTATCGCCACGGCATGTGGCAAGTGGAGCAGACGATGTTCCAGCAGGCGCGTGAGGGCGTGGGACTGATTGACCTGAAACGCTCCTTCGACATCGATGAGCCCTACCGTCAGTCCAAACTTGCACCGCTGCTCAGGCAATACCTGCGCAACCCGCACGAGACTTTGATTTTGAACAACCAGCAGAATGGCGTGAGCCTGCTGTCCAAGTTCCTGACCCGCTGCGACGACCCCGAGCTCGTCAAGGCCCTGTTGCCCGACTCTCCCCAGAACATCGCAAGCCTCTTCCTCGCTGGCGATACCGCCCGAGTGGGTGATGCCGATGCCGTGGTCCTCCAGTCCTTCACCGTCACAAGGGGTGACACTGAAAACGCCGACCATCTGGACGGTGCCGTTGTGCCCTGCCAGCAATGGGAATTTGACGGCAAGTGGTACAAACTGTACAACAAGCCCGCCGCCACACTTAATGAGTTAAAAGTCAGGAGTTAGCCTCCTCCAACTAAAAACTAGGGACTAAAAACTAGGGACTAAGGACTAACAACTTCCACCGTGACTTCCTCGGGATCTGGGGGTAAGGTCAAGGGGAAGACGATTTTGCAGTTTGTTGCGTCAAACAGTGCAGTGATGAGGTAGCACTGCCCCTGATATTCGATGGGATAGAAGCCCAGCGGTGTGTAATCAAGTTCAATGCCGTGTTTTTCAAGCACCTCTGACTCGTCGGGGTTCAATGGGGCGTTGTTGCCGTCCAGGGCATAATACCGTGCCGTCTGTAACGTGTTGGGCAAACTATCAACATTGAGTTTGACGGCGATATAGTTCTGATGATCAAAAGTGTAAATCACGGGTGCCAAGCCGGGGCGATCGGTCTTGGGTACTATAGTTCGTGCCCCATCGAGCAGGCGGCCCCCATGGAAACGCACATAGACCGAATCCCTGACGAACTGCACGTTTTTCTTGCCGTAATAGGCCCGATAGGCAAACTCGTGCGCAAAAAAGTTGGTGGACAAATAATTCATGGGCTTGATGAAACGGCTATAGCCGTCGTAGTAGCGCATGCGCAGCACTGCTTGACTCGGGGAATCGGTGATTTCGCTGACTATTTTGTCATTCCACGCTTTATAGTCGCGCAACACGAGAATGCCCCTGACAAAGGTGAAGGCCGCCAGTCCCAGCAGCACAACAGTCAGCCCCAGTCGTGTACGCGGCCATCGTTGCAGGGCTGCATCGACCCCAATCGCCACAATAATCAGGGCCACCGTGACCCATGCTGCATAGGCGCGCTCGTGATAGATGCCCAATACCAACATCACCCCCGTGAGCGCCAACAACACCCATGTCCACACGCACTGGCGCACAGCACGGCCACGCCTCATCACCAGGGCAATGAAACCCACTACCACCGCGATGGCCGGCAAATAGAAGCGCCACAACTTCTCATTGAAGATGTAGCACCGGGTTTTAATCAGTTCTAACAACGGCAAATTGAGCACAATGCCGCCATTGGCGGCTCGGTCCCATGCCGCGGGCGAGGCGATAATGCACAACACACCCAGGAGGTAACCCACCAGCGCCACTGCGGCACGACGGTCAAACTGCCGGGGATTGAATACATAGTAAATGCACAATCCGCCCCAAAAACCGAAGGAAGTCGCCTCGTTGAAAGCGCCAGCGATGATGGCTCCGAGCAGCAGCGCCACGGCCCCACCCCACGTCAACCGCTTGCCTTGCCGACGTTGCAGGCAGTAAACCAGCAGCAGCGACAGGGTGATGGCCCACATGTAATTGGCACTGCCTGCCACCCACAGCATCGTCTCGCCGGGCACGGGGAAACAGGTGCCCACCACGGCCAGGAATATCGACAACGCCAGGATGGAGCGTCTGTGGGTGCTCAACAGGCTGACCAAGTGAGCCATCAAGCCGAACATCAGCGCATTGCACACGTTGAAAGCACCCTTGCCCACCAAGCCGCAAAACAGCTCGGGCACCAGGTCGGCCAGGCGGCCGTTGGTGTTCACCATGTGCGTGAGATGTGAGCGCAGGACATCGCCCAACGAGCTAATCGGGCGCCAGGTGCCCTCAACGAGGGTGAATGCCATGTCGTCCTCCTTGAACGGGGTGAGGCAGTTCATCAGCCAGAACACCACACACGCCACCAGCAAGATGCCCCAATACACGACATCATGCCAGCGCCGGTTCAACGGCCAGGTGGTTGCGCTCGTTGTCTTCATCACGACGGCATCACTAGCAAGCAAGTGGTTAGAGGACAATGATGCTTAACGCCCCACTAACCTCTAACCACTCCTATGCCATTTGACTTGCGGTAGCCGCAAGTTGTGTATTACACGGTGAGAATCTCTTTCTCCTTGGCGGCAAAGATCTCGTCAATCTTCTTCATGAACTTGTCATGAATCTTCTGCACCTTCTCCTCGCCATCCTTGCTGACGTCCTCGCTCATGCCTTCCTTGACGGCTTTCTTCAAGCCCTCGATGGCCTCGCGGCGGGCGTTGCGAATGCTCACGCGAGCCTTCTCGCTCTCGGCCTTGGAGTCCTTCACCAGCATCTTGCGGCGCTCCTCGGTCAGAGGCGGGATGTTCAGGCGAATCACCTCACCGTTGTTCACGGGCATGATACCCACGTTGCTGTCGATGATGGCCTTTTCGATGGTGCCGATCATGTTGCGCTCCCAGGGCATGATGGCGATGGTGCGCTGGTCGGGGGTGCTCACGTTGGCAACATTGTCGATGGGAACAGGGCTGCCATAGTAGTTCACACGGATGCCGTCGAGGATCTTCACGTTGGCCTTGCCTGCACGGATGTGTGCCAGGGTGTCATCGAGGAAATCCACGGCTTCCTGCATCTTTTTCTCGGCTGCGTCGAGAT
Source organism: uncultured Bacteroidales bacterium (assembly GCA_902784675.1). Lineage (GTDB taxonomy): Bacteria > Bacteroidota > Bacteroidia > Bacteroidales > Muribaculaceae > Sodaliphilus. Next base: position 48,405 of record CACZVR010000008.1, read on the forward strand.
AGAATTTCACGTCGTTCATAGTCTTGCGTTTTTTATATTGTTTAGTTATTGAATATTCTTAAGAAACCAAAGACCTAAAGCCTAATGCCTAAAGCCTAAAACCTAAAGCCTTTTATTGGTCACGAAATTACACCATTTGCCACAACCCTGCAAATTTTTTGCCAAAAAATGAAATTTGCCACACTTTTGTCATTGGCGCACGAGTTGGGCGTCGGTATAACGGTCATACACATCATTGTGGCGGTAAACCGTGGCGCGGAAATGGTCGCCTCTAATCACATTGGTGCCATCGGGCGCATCCAGCTTCTTGGCCTCGTGGAGGCTCACACTGCCTGCGACAAACACGGGGCCGTACCTTCGCTCCTGGGTCACCTTGAAGGCGCAACTGCTGTCACCGTCGGCATAGATGAGCAGGAGCGTGCCCGGCTCGCTGCCCAGTTCCATGGCCTGCGACTCGAGAGGCTTGTCGAGCAAGGCCTTGACCTCGGCAGGACGCCATTCCAGGGGCTTGCCGCCATCGGCCTGGCACACACGCGACATTTGCAGCAGTGCCCAGTAGTTAAAGCTCCACATGGGGTCCTCATCGCGATAGTAGAAGTCCTTGTTGGGAATGTCACAATACACGATGCCGTCATTGCTTTGCTCATACAAGGCCATGATTTCTTTGGCCAGTGCCACACGCCGATTGATGATGTTCAGGTCGGTGACAAACACGATGCCCGTCAGCACCAGCAGCACGCCCATGAAGGCCGCCAGCAAGGAGCGCTTCTCGCCCACATGGCGGTAAAGCAGCCTCACCACAATGATGATGCTCATGACCTCGATGCCAAAGAGCTGACGGTTGCAATACACCCTGGCAATGAAGTTGAACACCACCATAAAGAACATCGCGTTGAACCAGAAGGCGTTTTCCTTATAGATCTCACGCAACGAGGTTTTCTTGCTCAACACCAGCACCAGCACCACAACAGCCAGCAGGTAGATGGCACGCATGTAATAGGCCATCGCCACGGGCGTCGCACGCAACGAGTTGGCACCCAGCTTTGAGAAGTTGCCCGGTGCAAGGCACAGGCACAACATACCGGCCGTGAAGGCAACCAGCATGCCCCACTGCGACGGTTTCATCTTCTTGAAATGCAACAGGGCATAGATCCACATCGCCGCCGACACTCCGCTGCTGAAGGATTCCTGCCCCCAGCCCGCCAGGAAACCGAAGACCACCATGAACACGGCCCACAGCTTGTCTTGACGCGGATTCAGGAACAGGTCTATCGCAAACAGCCCGGCAGTGAATGCCCAGATGTAATTCACCTGGCATGGGGGTGTGAACTGGGTGCGCAAGCACACGAACGACAGTGCCAGCAGCATGAACAAGGCGCCCACATGACGCCGCCACTCAAAGCCGGCAACACGCGTGAGCATCACGACAAACAGCGGCCACATCAGGGCATTGCACACCGCAAAAGCCCCCTTCCCGGCCATGCCGCAAAAGAACTGCACCACGCAATGGGTGACAAAGCGGCCATTGCGCCCCATGTAGTAGGCACACTGTGAGTCAAAAATTTCCTTCAGCGAACTGATCTTGTTCAGCCAGTCGGTCCCGGCATAGCTGAAAGTGAAATAGACGTCATCGCCCATCCACACCGCCAGGAAACTCAACGCTAACACCATCAGCGCCAGCAACGCCAGCAGCAGGCAGGCAATCAGTTTAGGCTTCCCCCGCGTTTTCATTGTCATGTCCTCAATCCTTGAGTTTTTCAAGCTGGTTTACAACCTTATCATCATTGAACTCGCGCACGATGTAGTCGGGGCGGTTCTTGGTCTCATTATAGATGCGGCCGATGTACTCGCCGATGATACCCAGCGACAGCAACTGGATGCCGCCCAGGAACAAAATCAAGATCACCAGCGTGGGGTAACCTTGAACCGGGTCGCCCCAGATGAGCGCCTTGATGAAAACATAGATCATGTACAGGAAGGCCAGCAACGAGACAACGAAGCCCACCACCGTCGAGATGCGCAACGGCGCACTGGTGAACGAGGTGATGCCGTCGATGGCAAACGAGAACAGCTGGCGGTAATTCCATGACGACTCGCCGGCAACGCGGTCGCCCTGCTCAAACTCCACATCCTTTTTCTTGAAGCCTATCCAACTGTACATCCCCTTGGTGTAACGCTCGCTCTCACGCATCTTGCGCAACGCGTTGATGCAGCAACGGTCCAGCAGACGGAAGTCGCCCACATTCTGCAGCACCTCAAACCGCGACGAGCTTTGCAAAATCTTGTAAAACCGCAGCGAGAGCCGTTTGCGCAGCCAGCTCTCCTTGCCGCGGGTCTTGCGCTTGGCATACACGTCATCATAGCCCTGCTCCCACCAGCGTATCAGTTCGGGGATGAGCGTGGGCGGGTGCTGCAAGTCGGCGTCAATGATGACCATGCAGTCGCCGGTGACATAGTCAAAGCCCGCGAGCATCGCCACTTCTTTGCCGAAGTTGCGCGACAAGTCGATGTAATTCACACGCTGGTCCGTGGCACGCAGGCGCTTCAGCTCCTGCAAGGTGCCGTCCTTGCTGCCGTCGTTGACGAACATCAGTTCCCATTCATAGTCGGGATGACCGTCCATGAGCTTCACCAGCTCGGGATAGAGCAGCGGCAAGGATTTCTCCTCGTTGTGGCACGGGATGAGAATGGAAATCTTCTTCATCTTGAGTATCGTATTCTCGTTATTTAGTCACAAAAGTAGTGGTTCTTCTTCAATTCTGCAAATATCGTCATTGGAAAGTCAAGGACGACAGGCGCTCACCGTGCAAGTAGGCAGCGGCCTGGGCAATCTGCTCGGGCGTGACAGCCTGGATGCTGGCAATGGTCTCGTCGATGGTCGCCACCTTGCCGTGATAGAGCAGTCCCCGTCCGGCACGCATCGCCATGAACTCGGTGCTGTCGGCCGCCACGACCAGTTGCCCGCAATACTGCTTCTTGTAGGCGTCAAGGCGGCGTTCAGGCAGCATGTCTTGGCTCAAACGGCTGGTAATGCGCTCTATCACATGCAGGCTCGAGCGCACATCGTCGGGGTCACAGCCCAAGTAAATCTCCAGCCAACCGCAGTCGCTCAGCATGGTGAGCGTCGATTCCACCGTGTAGACATAGCCGCGGCGCTCGCGCAGTTCCACATTCAGCAGCGAGTTCATCCCCGGGCCACCCAGGATGTTGTTCAGCAGCATCAAGGCATGACGCAGCGGATGGTTCATGTCAACCACTCGGGCACCAATCACCGTGTGGGCCTGATGGGTGCCTATCTTGACCGTCTGCCTGAAGGGTGCACGATCACAAGGCACACTGCGGTGCCGCGGCGCCACAGCATGGCTCATGCCGCCCAAGTGCTTCTCGGCAAGGCGGAAGACCCGCTCGGGGCGCTCGGGACCGACGCTGAAGAACACCATGTTGCTGGGCACATACAGCGTCTTGAGGTAACGCATGCAATCCTCGCGTGTGAGGTTCTCCAGGTCCTCTTTGCGGCCCAGGATGTTATGCCCCAGTTCACTGCCGGCAAACAGCAGATCCTCGAAATCGTCATACACGGCATCGCTGGGCGTGTCGCGATAGCTGGCGGCCTCCTCGAGCACCACGTCGCGCTCACGGTCCAGCTCCTCCTGCGGGAACTGCGACCACTGCACCAGGTCGGCCAGCAGATCCACGGCACGTTCCAGATGCTCGCCCGGGAACACCGAGTACAGCATCGTGCCCTCTTTGGTAGTGTAGGCGTTGAGTTCGCCCCCCACCCGTTCCATGCGGTTCAGGATGTGCCAGGCGCGGCGATGGCTCGTCCCCTTGAAGATGGTGTGCTCGACAAAATGAGCCAACCCATAGTGTCCCTCGCGCTCATCACGGCTGCCGGCATTCACGGCCAGGCCACACCACGCCACCTGCGACGTGGTGGGCACATGCACCAGGCGCAAGCCGTTCTCAAGCGTATGATAATATATTTTCATTCTGTTCGTTCTATTCGTTTCGTCCGCTCTTGATGTTGAAAACAAGAAAGACAATTTTCATTAATTCAATAACCTGCTGCGCCAGCCTTCAAAGAAAGAACGCGGATGCCAAAAATCCGTGTAATCCGCGTAATCCGCGTTTCAATAAAACCATGAAGAACCACGATTGCGGATGCCCCTAATGCCTAAAACCTAACAGCTAATAGCTAAAGCCTAACAGCTAAAACCTAACTAATCAAAGTCTCGTGTTCAAATGCAGCACATGCTGCACCAGCAGCATCTCGTGAATGTCGCTGCGGCGCACGTCCATGTCGTCATAGTTCGGGTTCTCGCTGCGCAGCACCACCATGTTCGGGTCGGTGTGGCGGCGCACATATTTCACCAGCCTGAAGTCATCCAGCTGCACGACATAGATCTGTCCCCAATAGATCTGGCTGGGGTTGCTCATCTCGCGCACCGCAATAAAGTCGCCGTCCTGGATGACGGGAGCCATCGAGTCGCCACTCACACGCACAATGCGGCAGTTAGGGCTCATGTTGGGCAGATTCACCCAGCCAATGATATTCTCGTTCGAGAAGAGTTCGTTACGGCCTGACGCTGCGCCTGCCGTAGCATCCACGTCATACACCGGCGTCCCTCCTTCAACGGCGCCACCAGCAGGCACCATGCCACTGTCAATCCGCACGGGCGTCTTGGCGAAGGGCAAGTCCGTCCCCTCCAGCAGCCACTCCTTCGAAACACCCAGGTTCACCACGATGCGGTTCAGGAAAGACTCGCTCAGCGGCAGATGGGCATTCAGGTATTTCGACAGGTTGGAAGTGTCAACCCCGATGCGCTCGGCAAATTGCACTTGCCGCAGACCCATCTCCTTCATTAAATACTTGATGCGTGCGATGATTTCTGCATTTTTCGTTGGTTCCATTACAATAACAGGTTGATTAATGTGGTTTGATGCTGCAAAATTACCACAAAAAATTGCATTATGCAAACCTTTTCCCATTTAATTGATCATTCCATTAGTTCGTCGTGTATCGCCCCACCCCAAAGTCGCCAAACAAAAAAGAAAACAACAAATACCATAGCATCCACACTCGTTTTTTCAAAACGCGAATTACACGAATTACGCGAATATTTTTAAAAATCAGCGATAATCCGTGTAATCCGCGTTTATTTAATAGCAACATCCGCACCCTGAAGTGACCCCAAAAAGTTGGACGGGTTAAATATTATTGATTTAAGAGTAAAGAGTTCGGTATTGCACCGGGCTCTTTCCTTTTAACCGTGATTTGAT
>CACZVR010000009.1 GCA_902784675.1 uncultured Bacteroidales bacterium
ATGGGGTTGGCGCGACGCAGTGCCGCCGCCATTGCACGCCAGCTCGAGGCATCGTCCTGGCGCATGGTTGCCTCGGCACCCGCGACAGCGACACTCACGGGGAGCGATTTCGTGCCCGCGACCGAGTCCTGGTCGCTCACCGCCGAGCAGTGTGCCGCCACCGGTGCGATGACACGCGTTGCCGGGCTGGTGTGTGCCACTGCGGCAGGCGGGCGTCTGTATTGCTGCACGCAGGGTGGCGAAATCATTGTGAGTGCTCCCGGCAATGCCCTCACCGCTGCCCACTGTCGCAACGTGTTCGGTGCGATGCCTCTGGCGATGGCTGTGTTGACCAAGCCCTTGTACTCGAGTGGCTTTGGGCGTTATCCAGTGTATGTGTTCACCGACGACGGCGTGTATGCCATTCCGCAGAGCGCGACAGGCACCCTGGGCGAGGCGCGTCTGGTGGACCGCACCGTCATCGATGGCGCGGTTGGGCCTGTCGAGGGGGGCGGTGACGTGTGGCTCATGTCGCGCCACCACCAGTTGTGCCGCTTGAGCGGTGCAAAGCTCACCGTGTGTGCCCGCGACATCGCGTGCACTGGTCTGGCGTGGTGCAATGCTCATGGCGAGCTGTGGCTGCTGCGGTCACAGGGAGATCCCATGGTGAGGCTTTCCAGCGGAGCGATGAGCGTGCGCACCGTTGCTGCCGTGCAGCTGTACAGCGACCCGCGTCATGCCGTGGCCGTGAGCGCTGACGGCGCTATCCTTGACCTGGAGCAAGAACAGGCAGCAAGCATGGCGGTGGAGTGGCGCAGCCACCCCGTGGCACTCACGCCGCTGCTGGGCTCATCGCTGGCACGCGTGGTGTGGCACTTGAATGGCGAGGCCGTTGACCTGGAGCTCAAGGTGACAGGCCAACGTGGCATCATGGCACAGAACCGTGAGGTGTGCCGCATCACTGTGACGGGCGACATTGAGCAGCCGCTGGCGAGCGCTCCCATGGCGGTGAGGGCCCGCACCGTGCGGCTGCAAGTGAGCGGCACGGCGCGAACAGGCAGCTTGCTGTTGCCTACCTTGTTGTATTATCGCTAGATGGAGTGGAGTCATAAATAGTTTGAACCATGGAAAATACCACCTTTTTAAAAATAGAGGACATTGTTGCCGAGAATCGTCGGCGCAATGCCCTGTTAGCACAGGGCCACTATGACCCGCTCATGGGTGTGGGTTGTTGCGGCGACCGTGTCGAGGCCGGCGGTTGTCGTATCCCGCGAAATGTGCTGGCCCGTTGTCCCGATTATCTGGCATTGGAGCCGCTGGAGCAGCAGCGCCAGCGCATCGTGGACGACTTTGAATACTGGTGCGCGCGTTGCGTCACCATCAGGGACAAACATGAATGTTGCAATGTGCCCTTTGTGCTCAACCGGCCGCAGCGCCGTCTGCTGGCCGTGATGGAGGAGCAACGTGTGGCAGGCAAGCCGGTGCGTGTCATCTTGCTGAAAGCTCGCCAATGGGGCGGCTCAACGCTGGTGCAGATGTATTTGGCGTGGATGCAGCTGGTCAGGCACACGGGCTGGAACAGCCTCATCTGCGGTCACCAGCATGCCTCCAGTAAAGTTATCAAGCGGATGTATAACCTGCTGTTGCGCAAGTATCCGCAGGAATTGCTCGAGGAAGGCGAGCAACTGCGCTTCACCAAGCTGGAGGGTCACCCCAACGTCCAGCAGATTGAGTCGCGAGACAGCTTGATTATCACAGGCAGTGCGCGCAGCGAGGATGCGGTGCGCGGCTATGACATCACGATGGCGCACCTGAGCGAGGTGGCCTTTTGGAAAGACAGCCCGATGCACCGCCCCGACGATGTGGTGCGCAGCGTGTGCGGCAGTGTCGCCCTCAAACCCGAGACGGTGATCGTGCTCGAGTCCACAGCCGACGGTGTGGGCGATTATTTCCACAGCGAATGGCTGCGCGCCAAGATGGGCTACAGTGACAAGGTGCCGGTGTTTGTGCCGTGGTATGAGATCTCGAATTACAGTCATCCTGTTGATGACCCGCAGGCCCTGTGGCAGGCGATGGATGAGTATGAACGGAGGCTGTGGGACGAAGGACGCACGCTAGAGCAGGTGATGTGGTATCATGAGAAGCGTAAGGAGTTTCGCCGGCATGAGCTGATGATGAAGGAGTACCCGTCGAGCGCCAGCGAGGCCTTCACGGCAACGGGCAGCTGCCCGTTTGTGACCGAGGATCTGGATCGCCTGGAGGAATGCTGCCAACAGCCCGTGTTCACGGGCGACATCCAGGGCGAAGGGCTGGAAGGCGAGGAGGCCAAACGCAACATTCATCTGGTCAAGGATGCCGGCGGGCTGCTCAAGGTGTGGGAACAGCCCGAGCGCGATGCCCCAGTGCGCACGCGATATATCACAGTGGTGGACGTGGGCGGACGCAGCGAGGACAGCGACTACTCGGTGATTGCTGTGTGGCGCGTGGGCAACGCAAACCGCAAACATGCCATTGTGGCGCAGTGGCGCGGGCACATCGACCATGACTTGCTGGCGTGGAAGGCGATGCAACTGTCGGTGTATTACAACAACGCCCTGCTGGTAGTGGAAAGCAACACCCTCACCAACGAGGCGGCGAGGGCAGGGCAGAGCGACTATATCCTGCAAAGGGTCAATCGCGTGTATGGCAATGTGTATGTGCGCGAGGGTCGCAAACTGGGTTTCCACACCAACATCAAGACCAAGGGTGTGGCGATTGCATACCTCATTGCCGACATGCGTGACGGGAAGTATATTGAGCGTGACCTGGACGCGGTGAACGAGATGCGCGACTATGAGGAGCATAATGACAGGTACAGTGCTCGTGCCGGCAAGCATGACGACATTCTCATGACGCGCGCCATCGGGCTGCATGTGCTGCATGACAAGCGGGTTAATCCCAAAAGCGAGTCGCCAGGCACGTCACTGGCTGTGGACCCGTGGTTTGCCACAGCAAGATAGGATTGTTTTTAGTGTAAACGAAAAACCGCGGGTCCAGTGGACTCGCGGTTTTTATTTCAAAATAAGTTAATTGACTTACTTGATCACCTTGCAGGTGTGGGTGGTACCATCGTTGTAGGTGGTCACCTTGATGTTAACACCGTCGAAGGGAACATTGCTCTCCATACCGGCAATGTTGTAGTACTTCACGTTGTTGATGGTCTTCTCAGCGAGGTTCTCGATCACGTCAGCGCCGCCCCAGATACCTACGCGGTGCAGATACATCTTGCGGTTCTCAACACCGTTACCACCGGTGCCATAGAAGAAGATGTCCTCAGTCTCCTTGAGGGTGAGGAGGGTCTGACCGAAGATCATATCCTGATCCAGACGGCCGGTAGCCTCTTCCATGTTGTTCTGCAGATAGATACCGAAGAGCTTGGAGTCCTTCTTGAGGCAGCCGTCGGTCTCATACTTTTTACCAGTCTTGCTTGAGAAGTGGGTACCCAGTTCTGACATGTTGAAGCAAAGCAGGGTGTAAACGTCGTAGTTCAGACCGTCGATAGTGGTGGTGCCAGTCTTGCTGAACTGGAACTGAGCACTGTTGGGCATGCGGTCACCCTTCTGCCAATCGAAGGTGTTGCCTTCCTCGTCCTCATACTGAATCATCTCGATGCCAGCGGGCAAGTAGAGGTTAGTCTGGAACGAGTTGTAAGTGATCTCATTGTAGGGCTTGCCTGCCAAATACTCGCTGGGGGTGAGGGCCTGGATAGCCTCGTTCTCGTAGATAGCATCATCATCGAGATAGATCCAAACGAGCTGCATGTTGTCGCTCTTGAAGCTTACAACGTCCTCGTAGGTAGCAACCTCGCCCATGTCGTCATAGTCACCACGAGCAAAGAAGTGATCCTTGGTGGGAATACCATTCTTGGAATCAACCTCTTCGTAGGTCTGCAGGTCCTGAGCAAAAGCAGACATACCGAGCGAAGCGGCAGCAGCAATAAGAAGTAAATTTTTAATCTTCATAGTGTAATGAATTAAAATTGTTAGTAATAATGTTAATTAATATTTTTTGTTGTTTTGTTGTTGTCCATTGCGCCATGACACACACCAATCGCTAGCAACCGGGATGACATGACTGTTCATAATAAATTACTGAAAATGAGAAAACTACACAAGAAATGCGTGGTTTTGCTCTAATTTCAGAGTACAATATTACTAACTTTTTTTGAACTGGCAAAATTTTTTTGAAAAATCGGCGATTTTTTAACAGAAAAGTTATCAACATCCCGTAGGGTCTCACCTAAAGGTGAAAGGGGATGAATGCCGATTCGTGTCACATCAAGTCAGCGCTTGATTTTGAAGGACTGTTGGGCCTGTGCCGCCAACTGGCGGAAGTGTTTGTACCATCCCGGCGGAACGGCGGGACGAGGCTTGGGGATGATGGTCGAGCGTCGTGGACGGTTGAAAGGCTTCTTCATCATGGTTGTGAGGGTGTTGTGCTGCTCGGTGCCGAGCTGCGGTGAAGGGGTAGTGTGTAATAGAGTCCCAACGAGAGTCCCAAAGAACTGTTTCTTGGTCCGTAACCAGGTATGAACCAGGGTTTTGAATTGTCGTTCTTGCCGTAGTTGAACAGGTTGTGATAACGGATCATCCAGCCCATGGAGAGACTGTTCCACAGCTTGACCTTGATGCCGACGCCCGCCTCGCCCCAGAGGGCGTGAGAACGTTGGCCGAAGAGGTCGAAGCGCTGCTCTTCCTGCCAGAAGCTGTTCCAGTAGTGGACATCGGTCACGTCATAGCTGAAAGTGCTGTAACCCAGTCGAATACCGATGTATGCCTGGTAGTCGGGGCTGTTCTTGAACATGAAGTTGTAGTTGGCGCCCACCTTGAAGTAGAGGGATGGCTTGCCCTTGTAGGTGAAGTTCATGTCGTCGGGTGTGCTTTTTGCCCATCCCAAGCCCAGCTCGACAGTGGGTTGGAGACGGTTCCACATGTTGAGTGTGGCGCTCACGTCGGCACTGGCGTAGCTCTGCCCGAATGCCATGAAGAACGGCTCGATGAAGTTGACGCCGAATGACAGGTCGGTGAGGCGCGGATAGCGCTTGTAGATGCGGCGCAACGAGTCGCGTCGAGCCTCCTGCATGGCCGCTGTGCTGTCGCCGGTGATGTATTGCTGGATGATGCGCTCGTCGGTGCCCTTGGGTGGCGGCTTGACCTGGTTGGTCTCGGGCTTGACGGGCGTGACATGGCGCTTGTCGGGCTCTTGTGCCAGGGCCGACAATGATAACAGTGAAAGCGTCATCAAAAGAACCGTCCCTTTGATGACATTTCGGGCAATATGGCGGAGTGCTGTCATTGGCTGAAGTCGGTGAAATGGATGCGCAACGCGGGGACGCGCGCATTGGTGACTAGCGGGGTGAGTACAACCACCGAGTCAATGCCGTGGCTGGTGTGGCTCACGTTGTTGATATCGAAGTTGTACATCGCTCCACACTCGGCCGAGTGAAAATATGGAACTACCTTATAATCAAGTGTTAACGTGTCTTGAATGATGACCGTGGTGGTGTTGACGGTGGTAGTGCGTGACAAGGCGAAACTGGTCTGGGAAACGCTGGCGCGCAGGGGCAGATAGACCTCGTCGATGGAGCTTGACTGGGCAAGCACGCTGTCGCCCGGCGCGTTGATGCCAATGATGGCAAGGCCCGGGATGGACTGCTGGCGGTTGCCCATGTATAGCGTCGCCAACGGCAGACTGCTGCCGTTGTCATAGCAGCTGTCGTTGCTGCATGCTGCCAAGACAAGCGCCAAGGCGATGAGCAGGAATGCGGCTATGTGTGTGAGACGTGTCATTGTGCGTTGACAGAGGCAACGTTTGTCTTCTTTTCCTCGACACCGACGGGCAAGTCGCGCTCGAGCTGCCGCGGAGGCAGGGCGGCGGTGTCGTCGTTGATGATCTCCTCGCCGATCTCATAGTGGTTGCGGTCGTTGCTGTGGCGAATGATGAGTTCGCCCAGGAAGCCCGTGAGGAACAGCTGTGTACCCAGCAGCATTGACGTCAAGGCCAGGTAGAAGTAGGGTGATTCGGTGACCAGGCGGTAGCTGTGGCCGCTGTGCATGTTGTAGAGCTTGAGAGCGCCCACCACGATGACGGCAATGAAACCCAAGAGGAACATCAGGCTGCCCAGCAGACCGAAGAAGTGCATGGGCTTGACACCGAACTTGGCCTGGAACCACAGGGTGAGCAGATCCAGGTAGCCGTTGACGAAGCGGTCGAGGCCGAATTTGGTCTCGCCATATTTGCGTGCCTGGTGTTTCACCTCTTTCTCGCCGATGCGGGTGAATCCGGCAATCTTGGCCAGATAGGGGACATAGCGGTGCATGTCGCCATAGACCTCGATGTGCTTGACCACCTCGCGGCGATAGGCCTTGAGGCCGCAGTTGAAGTCGTGCAGGTTGTGGATGCCGCTCACGCGACGTGCTGTGGCGTTGAACAGCTTGGTGGGAATGGTCTTGCTCAACGGGTCATAGCGTTTCTTTTTCCATCCGCTCACCAGGTCGTAGCCGTCCTGGGTGATCATCTTGTAGAGCGCGGGAATCTCGTCGGGGCTGTCCTGCAAGTCGGCATCCATGGTGATGATGACATTGCCCTGTGCACGGTCGAAACCCGTGTTCAAGGCTGGTGACTTGCCGTAGTTGCGCCTGAAGGCCACACCCTTCATGCGCGGGTTGGCCTGATGCAGCCGCTTGATGACCTGCCACGAGTCGTCGGTGCTGCCGTCGTTGATGAACAACACCTCGTAACTGTATCCGTTCTCGTCCATGACGCGTTCAATCCACTGCGCCAGTTCGGGCAGGGACTCGGCCTCGTTGAACAAGGGAACCACAACTGAAATATCCATATACTTTAATTAATAGTTTTTTACATGTTGTTATTGCCGTAACGCTTGCCGCGCTTGAGCGAACGACGTGCGAAAATCGCTGTGATGGCGCTCAAAACCGAGCCGCCGAAGGTGACAAACCAGAACGCGTTGAACACCGTCTCGATGGGCGAGGGCAGCAAGCGCTTGTTCACGGCTTGTTGCAGCACGCGCAGTATCTCGTTGTCGGCCATCTCGGGAATCTTGCTGTAGGCATCGATGACAGCCTGGGCCTGTTCGTACATGAAGTTGGGCCTGAAGTGCTGCAGCACGAGATAAACGATAAAGCCCGACAGCACCGAGCCCAGGATGAACAGCATGATGCCCAGCATCCACAAGGTTGCATGCTCGCTGAAGCCGTCATCCTCGATGAACTTGCGCCGCTGGAAGTAATAGACGACAAACGGTGTGCCAAAGAACAGAATCAGGAAAAGGAAGCTCAATGGCGCGAACCAGTCGGCAAAAACCGATGTGATCGCCGCGCATGCCAGATAGAGGCCAAAGGGTACGCCCCATTCGCCAGCTCGCTGATAGATGCTCTTTTTTTCTCCGGTCATATCAAACTGCAAAATTACGCATTTTCTTGACATGTCATTCCCGTTTGTAGCAAAAAAAACTGAAATCTTGATGCAAGTCCCACCATGAAGGGTAAAAAATGAGAGCGTGAGTAAAAAAAAGACTGAAAATGTGTTGAAAGGCCAATAATTATGCTACATTTGCCGTTGAATTTCACTAAGCGAGATTACTTGCGTAATGAAAAAACACATTGACGGTTATGGAAATCTCTCCAGGGCACTTGTTGTTGTGCTGCTGGTTGTGCTGGTGACGTTGGCGACGACGTTGTCCTCTTGCCGTCATGGAAAATCGTCGGCTGTCGCTCAAGACCCGCATTATGTGCTTCTTGACAGTGTGCTGTCCACGATGAATGATGTGGACTCGTTGGCAGCAATGACCCAGCGCTACCATGCCTGTGGCGATTTGGTGGGCGAGATGCTCTCGCTGAAACGCGAGGGTCAGGAATTGTGCATTCTCTCACGCCATGACGAGGCGATCAACGCATTCAACAAGTGTCTGGAAATCGCGAACCAACGAGCCGACACCATCGAGATGATAAACGCCATCAACGGATTGGGCATGGTTTACCGTCGCATGGACAATTTGAGTCTTGCCTATGGCTACCTCTACCAGGCGTTGAAACTGAGCGACCGTTACAGCGACTCTGAAAACGAGATGGCGCTGAAGGCCCGCGTGTCGGTACTGAACAACATCACCAACATTGAGATTGAGTCCTGTGACTATCAGGATGCTGACAGCGTGGTGCGGCTGTCGATGGCGGTTGTGGAACGTTTGGGCGACAACCGGTACATCGCAAGGAACTACGGCTACATGGGAATGATCAAGCACGGTTTGGGCAACAGAGATTCGGCTTGGTTGTGTTTCCGCAAGTCGATGGAATACAATGAGTTGGCTGATAATAAGGTGGGAGTGGCAATTTGCCATCTTCACTATGGTGCCATGCATGAGGATGAGCGCCGTTTCTCGCATGCGATTGAAGAGTATGAAATCGCCTATGAGTCACTGAAGCAGCTAAACGACAGCTGGCACTGGGTGGAGGCTGGAATTTCGCTAGCGCGTATCTATATTTTGTTGGGTGAGGATGCCCAGGCTTACCACTATCTGAAAGAAGCCGAGGGCGAGGCCGAGCGCATGGGGAGCAAGGAATACTTGTCGGATGCGAGCATGTTGCACTATGAACTGTCGCTGCTCCAGGGCAAGAAGGATGAGGCCTTGGAACACTATGTGCGCGCCACCAAGTTGCTCGACAGTATCCATGGTAAGGCACAGGCAAGTGCGATGCGTTCACAACGCATTGACTATGAGCGCGTCAGCAATACTGATAAAGTGGACAACTTGAACCGTGACATCGATAAATTGAAGCGATCGAACAACATGCGCATGCTGCTGTCCTTCATGTTGTTCCTCATGGCTGCAGCAGTCATCGGAGCGTTGGCCTATGCCATCCGTGTGAGGTTGCGCACAAATCGGCTGATGCAACAGGTCGAGGAGACGCGCTCGCTGTTCTTCACCAATGTGGTGCACCAGTTGCGCACCCCCTTGACCGCCATCATGGGAACCATCGACAACATGCTTGTCTGTGGCGGCAAAGCAACAACAGATTATAACGAAGAACAACGCCAAGATGCCATGGTGATCGAGCGTCAGGGCAAGAACCTGCTGACGCTTGTGGACCGCATCCTTGAGGTGGGTGGTGTGCGCAGTGCCATCAGGGAACCCGAGTGGCGTCGCGGCGATGCTGTGACCTTCATCAGGATGGTTGTGGAGCGTTACCAGGACAAATGTGCCGAAAGGCATATCGAGATTGCCTATGCGCCCCAAGAGGCGAGCATCGACATCGTCACCGTGCCTCGCTACCTGAGTACCATCGTCGGCAATTTGTTGGAGAACGCTGTCAACTACTGCAGCGATTACGGTAAAATCAGGGTCACCACGAGCGTTAAAAACGGGATGCTCAGAATCCGTGTCGCTGACGACGGCATCGGTATCAGCCATAAGGACCTGCCCCATGTGTTTGAGCCCTTCTACCGTGGTGCCGCTGCCGAGCAGCTTGTTGATGGCATAGGCATCGGTTTGACCGTTGTCAGAGATATGGCTATGGCAATGGACGGCACGGTGGATGTGGAAAGCGTGAAGAACCAGGGCACGGTGTTCACCGTGGAGTTGCCGTGCAAGCGAGACAACGTGAAGGAACGCTTCGATGCGTTGTCGGCATCGCTGCGTGAGCTGCCGTTGCGCAAGAATCTTCATGATGAACCCGTAGCGCAGATCGATAATACCGACAAGCCAGTGGCGCTCGTTGTCGAGGACCAGAACGATGTGGCGCGACTGGTGGGCATGGTGCTGAGCGAAATGTGTCAAGTGCACTATGCCACCGATGGCGAGCAGGGTCTCGCTAAAGCCTGGGATGTGCATCCCGACGTGATTGTCACCGACGTGAAGATGCCGCTCATGGATGGACTGGAGATGTGCCGCATTCTGCGTAAAAACGAACAGTTGTGCCACATTCCAGTGATTATGGTCAGTGCGCGCACGTCGGATGCCGACCGCATCCGTGGCATTGAGGCTGGCGCTGATGCTTATCTGCTCAAGCCGTTTGTGCGCGATGAATTGCTGGCTTGGGTCAAGCGTTTTTTGTCGAGCAGGCGTTTGTCACAGCCAAGCGTTGAAGAAAATTCAGGACGTGTTCAGGAGGGCAGGCCCGTCACAGAGTCAGTTGACAATCAGGCGGCCAACGAGGCGTTCTTGGCGGCATTTGCCCTTGAGTTGGACAAGGAGTTCGGCTCGGGCAACAAGCTTGTTCTGGATCATATCGCCCGCAAACTCAAGATGGGCGAAACCCAGTTGCGTCACAAGATTCAGGAAATCACTGGCAAGAATGTTCCTGCTTACATCACCCAGTTGCGCATGGAGAAAGCCATGCGTCTGCTGATTGAGTGTCCCGACTGCCTCATCGGCGACATCGCCGAGCAGTGCGGTTTCCAGGATGTAGCCTATTTCTCACGCGTGTTCCGTCAATACTATGGCATGACGCCCACGCAGGCGCGCAACCAGTAATTAATACTGTCGCCTGTAACAAGAAGGAATGATATAGCTAAAGGTTGGCATTAAAAAATCTTTCAGGGTCAACGCTATATCATTGAGCAATCACTTTTTCTCGTTTTCTTTGTTTGGCTGTTGAGGGTTGCCCCAGCGGCTGTGTTGGCGTGCGGCCATCTGGTTTTCGCTGGGGTTGTCCTGCGGGTGCCAGATTTGCGGGTGGTGCAGTTCCTCGGGCATATATTCCTGGCGCACGAAGTGCCCGGGAAAGTCATGGGCATATTTGTAGTCCTTGCCGTAGCCCAGTTGTTTCATCAGGCCTGTGGGCGCGTTGCGCAAGTGCAGGGGTACGGGCGCGTTGCCCGTCTGGTTCACGAGTGCGAGGGCATCATCGATGGCGAGATAGGCGCTGTTGCTCTTGGCGCTGGTAGCCAGATAGATGGCGCACTCGCTCAAGGGGATGCGTCCCTCGGGCCAACCGATCTTGTTGATGATGTCGAACGTGGCGTTGGCCAGCAGCAGGGCGTTAGGGTTGGCCAGGCCGATGTCCTCGGCGGCAAGGATGCACAGGCGGCGTGCGATGAATTTGGGATCCTCGCCACCGGCAATCAGGCGTGCCAGCCAATAGACGGCTGCATCGGGGTCACTGCCGCGGATGCATTTGATGAAGGCCGAGATGATGTCATAGTGCATCTCGCCGTCCTTGTCGAAGGCGAGGGGATTCTGCTGCAAACGGTCGGTGACGATGTCGTCGGTGACGACGAACGGCTCACCGTCCTGCAACGACTGCAGAATCAGGTCCAGGATGTTGAGCAGCTTGCGTGCATCGCCTCCCGAGAACCGCAGCAAGGCCTCGGTCTGCTCGATGCGAATCTCACGCCCCTTGAACGCCTTGTCGGTCTTGATGGCGTGGTCGAGTAGCTGCAGCAAATCGTCGCGGTCGAGCGGGTTGAGCACATAGACCTGGGCACGGGAGAGCAGGGGACGGATGACCTCGAACGACGGATTCTCGGTCGTGGCGCCGATGAGCGTCACCGTGCCACGCTCCACGGCGCCCAGCAGCGAGTCCTGCTGTGACTTGTTGAAGCGGTGAATCTCGTCGATGAACAAGATGGGACGCCCCTTGGTGAACACGCTGCGGGCATCGGCCTGACAGCGGTCGAGTACCTCGCGCACGTCTTTCACACCCGAGGTCACCGCGCTCAACGTGTAGAAGGGCACTTGGGTCATCTCGGCGATGATGCGCGCCAGTGTGGTCTTGCCCACACCCGGCGGCCCCCACAGGATGAAAGAGGAGATGTTGCCGCTCTCGATCATGCGGCGGATGATGGCACCCTCGCCCACAAGGTGTCGCTGCCCGATGTAGTCATCGAGCGTGCGCGGGCGCAGGCGTTCGGCAAGTGGCTCGTAGGTCATGGTGTTGTCAGTGTTTTTTCCTGAGGTGTTACCTTTATAACGTGCGTTCAATCACTCGGGCGATTTCTTCGAGCCAATGAGCGTCGGTCTCATCAAAGGTCGCCAGGTCCTTGCTGTCGATGTCGAGAACACCGGTTACCTCGCCGTCGCTGTTGCGCAGGGGCACCACAATCTCGCTGCGCGAGAGACTGCTGCACGCGATGTGTCCCGGAAACTGCTCCACGTCGGGGACGACGATGGTGCGGTTCTCGGCCCAGGCGGTACCGCACACGCCACGCCCGTGCTTGATGCGATAGCATGCGATGGGGCCCTGGAAGGGACCTAACTGCAGTTCACCGTCCTTGATGAGGTAGAAGCCTGTCCACCACCAGCCCATGGTCTCGTGAAGTAGTGCCGCGGCATTGGCGAGCTGTCCCACGGTGTTGTTTTCTCCTTCAAGCAGGCTTTCCACCTGCTTGACCACCAATTCGTAAGTCTTGTTCTTGTCCATAGTGCAAAAGTAACACAATTTTCGCAAACAGGCAAATCAAAGCAGCATTTACAGACTTGGCATCCGCGTTCTTTTTTTAACGGCGAATTATGCGGATTTTACTGATTTGGCGTCCGCGTTCTTTTTTAACGGCGAATTATGCGGATTTTACTGATTTGGCATCCGCGTTCTTTTTTTCGACGGCGAATTGTACGGATTTTACGGATTTGGCATTTGCGGCCGTTTTTTATCAACAACTGAATAATCTGATTTTTCTGAAAGGGTGCACATGTTGGTTGGCAAAAAAAACTTTTAGGGTCAAGTTTTGTTTTGTTACTGAAAAAAATCTCAATAATTTTGATTCTTGGACACAAGATACAAAAAAATGCGTTATCTTTGTGGACATCTAGAGTTATCTGTTTGCTTCCAGTGGTGTGGTAAACTGCTGAATCATAGACATTAAACCATTAAACTAGTCAATATGTATAAAATTGAGAACCATCCTATTCTTGACCTTCCAAAAGAAGAATATGTAGAATTCCAATTTGAAGGGAGAACCGTTCGCGGTCAGAAAGGTAAAACCATCGCTGCCGCTCTTCATCAGGCCGGATTAATCGTTCACAGCCACAGTACCACGGGCCGAAACCGCAGTTTGGAGTGCGGTATCGGCAAGTGCGGTGCGTGCGAAATGCTTGTCGACGGTCAGGTGCGCCGCATCTGCATCACCAGCGTTGACGGCGTGAAAGAGGTGCGCGAGATTCCCAAGGATTATCTGCCCGAGGGCAAGGCCCGTGCAGCCAGCGAGACCAAGGTCTATAAGACCACTGTAGCCATCATCGGTGGAGGCCCTGCCGGACTGGCATGCCGTGAGCAGCTCACCGCGCTGGGCATTCCCAACATCGTGGTGGACAACAACGCTACCGAGGGCGGTCAGTTCAACATGCAGACGCACCAGTTCTTCTTCTTTGAGAAGGAGCAGAAGTTTGGTGGCATGCGCGGTTTTGACATCGCCAAGACGCTTGCCGGCGACAATCACGACGGCATCCTGCTGAACAACACCGTGTGGGATCTGCTCGAAGGTCGCCGCATCGCGCTGAAGAACATCGTCACCCAGGAGGTGAGCTACATCGACGCCGACCATCTGGTGGTGGCCACGGGTGCCGTGCCGTTCATGCCGGTGTTTGAGAACGATGACGTGCCCGGTGTTTACACCGCTGCAGTGTTCCAGAAGATGATGAACCAGGAGCACACCCTGCTGGGCAAGCGCGTGCTCACCGTGGGTGCCGGCAACATCGGTTACCTGACGAGCTACCAGGCCATGCAGGCTGGAGCTACCATCAAGGCCATCATCGAGGGTATGGATCATGAGGGTGGTTTCCCTGTGCAGGCCAACCGTGTGCGCCGTTTGGGTATTCCCATCATGACATCGCACGTGCTCATCCGCGCCATCCCCAACGAGGACTATACCGGCGTTACCGGTGCTGTGATTGCCGAGTGCAAGAACTTTCAGCCCATTCCCGGCACCGAGCGCGTGATTGACGACATCGACATCATCAACATCTGCACCGGTCTGATTCCCGACAACCAGCTGCTCGTGAAGGGCCGTTCGGTATTCGGCCGCAACGTGTATGGCGCCGGTGATGCCGTTCGCATCGGTGAGGGCACCAGTGCCGTGCTGCGTGGCAAACAGGTGGCCTATGAGGTGGCCCAGGAGATGGGTATCCGCTTCGCCTATGAGGACTATTTGGAGGTTTCCCGCCAGTATATCGACTCTCAGCAGCGCCCCGTGCGCTTGCTGGACGCGCCGCGTGTTCCCGATGAGGAGCGCATGGCTGCAAAGCCCTATGTGCAGATCAACTGCCTGTACGGCTTCGCTTGCAATCCTTGCACCTTTGCTTGCCCGCAGGGTGCTATCACCAAGCCCACCACCT
The DNA here is from genome assembly GCA_902784675.1 of uncultured Bacteroidales bacterium. GTDB lineage: Bacteria > Bacteroidota > Bacteroidia > Bacteroidales > Muribaculaceae > Sodaliphilus. Next base: position 14,306 of record CACZVR010000009.1, read on the forward strand.
CGTCGGTGCCCATGGTCGATTATGACAAGTGCATCGGCTGTATGCAATGCGTGAACCATTGCCCTGGTCTGGCCATCTTCGGCTATGACAAGCGCAAGAACGTAGTGTTCCTGCCTGTAGAGTATGAGGTGGAAGAGGGCAAGGAAGTCTTCCTGGTTGATGACAACGGCGCCAAGGTGGGCGAGGGTGTCATCGAGAAGGTGCTCAAGAAAGACAACAAGACCAATGTGGCCCGCGTTCAAGCCACCCAGGCCGATGAGTTGAACAACGTGAAGGGCTTTATCCTCAAGGAGCGCTATCCCGAGCCCTTGAACCTGCGTCCGCTCACCAACCCCGAGGAAGGCAAGTCATTTGTCTGCCACTGCGAGGATGTGGACGTGCAGACGTTGCTCGCTGTTGTGGGTGACCGCAAGTATATCTCGGTTGACGAGCTCAAGCACACCACCCGCATGGGTATGGGTCCATGCCGCGGCAAGCGTTGCGTGTCGCGCGCCAAGCAGATCCTGCGTGCTCACGGCATCGAAGTGACCGGCGAGAGCACCCCGCGTGCACCGTTGGCCAACCAGGTCACTCTGGGTGATGTGTACAATGGCGAGAGCAAGGAGACCTTCGTGTTTGAGCACGGCTCCATCATCGAGAAAGCCGAGACCGAGATCATCGTCGCTGGCGGTGGTATGGCCGGTAGTGCTGCATTCCGTTACTTTGCCGAGGCCGGCAAGCGTGTCATCCTGGTCAACTATGACCGCGGTTCAACGTGGCGCTGCATCGGTGGCGGACGTCCCGCGTTCTCCAACCCCGACATCAGCGACATCGCGATGCACAACTTGGAAATCTTCCGCGACGACCAGGCACATTGCAACATCGACCTGAAGATGACCCGCTATGTCAACCTCGTTCATGACGACGCCACCTATCGCTCGCTTGACGCTTCTCGCGCATGGAGCGAGGCCTACATGATCGACCGCAAGGACTTCACCGAGAAGATTTCGCCCTACTGGAATCCCAACGATAACATCTACAGCCACGCCTTGATCTCGGAGAACTGCTGGCAGGCCACGCCGGGCCGCACCATCGAGTATGTGCGCACCGTGGGCAAGCAGCATGGCGGCGAGGTGCTCGAGGACTGCGAGGTGATGAGCGTTCAGCGCGCTGGCGACAAATACCGCGTGCTGGTGCGTCGCCACGACAAGCACTATGTGGAGTACACCTGCGACCACTTTGTCAATGCTATGGGTTGGGGCTCGGAGAAGTTTGCCGACATGCTCGGTATCGACACCCAGCTCTATCCTGTCAAGCATCAGGCATTCATCACCCGCCGATTGCCCAACATGGGTGTGAACGGTGATTCGCTCGACATGATCATCGACCGTCGTCACTACAAGGGCTTCAACGCCGTCTATGGTCAGCAGTTCCTGCACACGGGCCAAATCATCGGTTGCGCATCGCCCGACTGCGACGCCTATGAGGCACGTCAGAACCTGAAGTACAACAGTCAGGCCTTCCTGAAGATCGTGAGCGAGATGTTCGCCCAGTGGATACCCAACCTGGCATCCGTCGGCTTCCATGCCGTATGGGCCGGCTACTACATTGAGCCGCGCTACATTATCGATCCCGAGGTTGGTCTGTTGACCGGTCTGCGTGGTCACGGCTTCATGCTTGGCCAGTACCTGGCAAAGCTCTATGTGGACAAGTATCTGGGCAAGCCCGTTCCCGAGTACATGAAGGACCTCGCCATCGGCGGCAAGGGACTGAGCGAGAACGCTTTCCAGTAAACTGACAACCAGATTGCCGAATATGAGGCGCCCCCGAGAGTTTTTCCGGCTCTCGGGGGCGCTTTGTCTTGCTGTTCAGTGCTTGTGGTTCTCCTGACTTGTCGCTTTTCATGCAACTGGCAAGCATCAAGCCAGTCAGCAGTGTTCTGCAGATGGGTTGTCATTTATCAAGATTCACAAGCGTGTAAGTCTTTGAACCGAGTCCTATCTGTTCGGCATAGTCGGTGATGTAGGTGCCGTGCTGGCGGTTGATGCGCTCGATGAGTGGATTGTTGTCATCGCCCGGCTTGCCCTGATGGCTAAACACCATGTCAAGACATGCTTGGTCAACGGCAACCGGGTCGAATGATGCCATGATGCCCATGTCGAGCAATTCGGGCTTTGCGGGATGACCGTCACAGTCGCAATCGACCGACATGTTGTTCATCACATTGATGTAAATGACGTGACCCCTGAAGTAGTTGTGCACCGCTTGGGCAGCTGCAGCCATCGACTCGAGAAAACCGTCTTGGTCGTCGATGTGATTCCACATCTCGGTTGCGTCTTCGGTAATGCCTGCTGAATGGATGTTAGCCTTTCCTGCTGTTGAAGCGACACCGATGCTGGCGTTCTTGAGCACGCCGCCAAAGCCGCCCATGGCATGGCCCTTGAAGTGGGCGAGATTAATCATGAAGTCGTAGTTGGGCAGGTGGTTGCCAACGATGTTGTAACGCAGATGCTTTAGGGCGTTATCGCAAGCCTGGGAACCAAATGGTCATCAATCTGTCCGACAGCGTGACCATTGCCGACCCCTCGGAAGAAGCTATTGTGACCATGCGACCCGAAGATGATTTTTACCGCGGTTATCGCTTTTTCATCATCAACCTGCAGTGTTTCACCTCGAGGCGTTTTGTGATCGGATTCAGAACCGATACGGGACCTGTGAGAGGGCCGATGAAATACTACAAAGGATGCCGTCCCATGGGTAGAGGAAGGGGCATCAATGGCCAGGAATGGAACCTGATAGAATGTGATGATGCTTTGAGTGACGACAATCTAGCCATCATCAGCAATCAACTTGACGGTGACGGCACAATCGAAATTTGTGATTGGATTGATGATAAGAATCAGCGGGTGATTTTTAGGTGCAACTATTAAGATGAGTTTTGCAAGTTGATAACATGCTCGCTGTTTAAGAACCAAAATTCAAAACTGTTTAATCACATGATAACGGTCAGGGAATATCAGCAACGAGACATGGCCGCGGCCATGGGCATTTGGAACGAGGTGGTGCGTGAGGGCGTGGCGTTCCCGCAGGTCGAGGAATTGACCAAGCTGGAGGCCGATGACTTTTTCACCAGCCAAACCTATACTGCTGTTGCCGAGGACAGCGAGACGGGCGAGGTCGTCGGGCTCTACATCCTGCACCCCAACAATGTGGGCCGTTGCGGACACATCGCCAACACCAGCTATGCCGTCAGATTGGACAAGCGTGGGCTGCACATCGGTGAGCTGCTCGTGAAAGACTCGCTGGTGATGGGGGCGCGACTGGGTTTCCGCCTCATGCAGTTCAATGCGGTCGTGGCTGCCAACGTCCATGCCCTGCACCTGTATGAGCGCCTGGGCTTCACGCAACTGGGCCGCATCCCCAAGGGCTTCCTCATGAAGGACGGCCACTATGAGGACATCATCCTCCTGTATATTGAATTGTGACAATTATTTTTTGTGTTTTTTGCACTAAAATTTTATTTTTGGCCTTCAGAATTTGGCGTTTGATAAAATTCTATATCTTTGCGGCCAATGAAGCACAGGCTGACACATAACGGCATCACTCGCAGGCAGCAATTGTTTGCGTGGATGATACTGTCGGTATATGTGCCGATGGTGTTGCTTGCGTCGCTTCATGTGCACTCCATCAACGACTTCTCAAGGGTTATTGACTGCGATCAATGCCACACGGCGGTTCACCACTCGGGTCACATCACTACCAGCAACCATCACATCGATGAGTGCTTGTCGTGCCGGTTCCTAGGCACTCAGATAGATGTTCCCCGCACGGTAGCCACCATTGTGGTGAGGCCAGTTGCTGTCCATTTGGAGTTTTTCCTGGCCACTGCGCCTGTCGTCAGGATTGTGGCCCAACCGTCGTTGCGTGCACCGCCTAGCATTCTGTGATACAGAGATATATTAGTGCTTGCCAGATAGTCTGCTACGGATTATCCGGCCCTATTACCATCCCGTTTAATTGTTAAATATTATCACAGAATGAAATCATACCTTTCGATTCTTCTGCTGCTGGCGTGCGTGGGCACGATGGCAGCTCAAGAGACGGTCGTGCTTGACTCGACCGACGTGTTCTTTCGCCACATAGAACTGAAACAAGTGGTCGTCACCGGTCCGACCGGTGCAGTAAAGATGCAAGACATGTCGATGCCTGCAGGAATCGTTGACCGTAACAGCCTGCGCATGACTCCTGCCACCAACATCGTTGATGCGGTGGCCAAGCTGCCTGGTGTGGCGCAGGTGAGTACCGGCAGCGGCATTTCCAAGCCCGTCATCCGCGGACTGGGATATAACCGTGTGGTCGTTGTTGCCGACGGCGTGCGCCAGGAGGGGCAGCAATGGGGCGACGAGCACGGTGTGGAGATTGACGGCAATGCCGTGAGTTCGGTCGAGGTGCTCAAGGGACCCGCGAGCCTGCTCTATGGCTCTGACGCACTGGCGGGTGTCCTCAAACTCAACACCGATCCCGTAGTGCCGTTGGGCAAGATGCGCTTGAATGTGAACACTGAATATCATTCCAACAGTGGTCTCGTGAACTACTCGTTTAACTATGGCGGCAACAAGCAGGGTTGGGCATGGAACATCCGCTATGGTGACAAGTTTGCCCATGCCTACAAGACCCCGGGTGACGGCTATGTGCCCAACACCCAGTTCCGCGAGCGTGCCCTGTCGGGTATGTTGGGTGTCAACAAGACCTGGGGTCACACGCGCCTGATAGGGTCCTATTTCCACGTCACACCCAGTATTGCCGAGGGTGAGCGTGACCCGCAGACAGGTGAACTGGAACAACCCTATGCCGACGCCAAGACCTATCACCACGGTCTGCCTTACCAGCAGGTGTATCATTACAAGGCCGTGCTTGACAACGCTGTCTATTTGGGAGAGGGGCGATTCAATGCCGTGTTGGCTTATCAGCAGAACCGTCGCCAAGAATTTGAGGAGCCCGATGAGTATGGGCTTTACATCAAGCTGCACACGGTGAACTACAACATCCACTATGTGACACGACGCTTGGGTGAAGACTGGCGCATCACCAGTGGCGTGAGCGGCATGTGGCAACGCTCGCTCAACGAGGGCGACGAGTTCCTGATTCCTGACTACAGCCTGTTTGACTTCGGTGCCTTCGTCACCACGACGGCCAACGTCGGCCGTTGGGCTCTGAACGGAGGTCTGCGCTTTGACAACCGCCACCTCGACAGCAGTGAGCTGATGGATGACGGGGACCTGCGCTTCCAAGCCTTCAAGCGCAACTTCAACGGTTTTACCGCCAGCGTGGGTGCCGTGTGGCATGCCACCGATCATCTCGATTTGCGGGCAAATGCCGCTCGCGGTTTCCGCGCTCCCAACATCAGTGAGTTGGCCAGCAACGGTGTGCATGAGGGATCGCTGCGCTACGAGGTGGGTAACCGTGACCTCAAACCCGAGTTCAGCTTGCAGTTTGACCTGGGTGCTGAATTGACCACGTCATGGCTCGATGCACAGCTGTCGTTGTTCAGCAACCGCATCGACAACTACATTTTCATCCATCGCTCGGGCGAGATCATCGACGATGAGTTCATGACCTATCGCTACGACAGTGGTGACGCCCAGCTGCTGGGCGGCGAACTTGCATTGGATATCCATCCCTGGCACTTCCTGCACCTGGGCACCAGTTTTTCTCTGGTCAATGCCGTGCAGCTGCACCAGCCCGAGGAATCCAAGTACCTGCCGTTCACCCCGGCGCCGCATTGGCAGAGCGATATCAAATGGGAAATCCTGCATGACGGACGCGTGTTGAACAACGCCTTCGTCTCGCTGGGTGTAGATTATAACTTCAAGCAGGATCATTACTACCGTGCCGATGACACCGAAACGGCCACTCCGGCCTATTGCCTGCTGAATGCAGCCATCGGCACCGACATCATGTGCAAGGGACGTCGTGTGGCATGCCTGAGTTTGATGGGGACCAACCTCACCAACAAGGCCTACCAAAACCACTTGAGCCGCCTCAAGTATACCGACGTTAACCCCGTCACCGGGCGCCAGGGCGTCTTGAATATGGGGCGCAACATCATCGTCAAACTCGCCATTCCGCTCGAGTTCTGATCATTCCAAGAAATACAAAGGGTGCAGACTGCCATAGTCCTGCACCCTTTGTTATGTGATGTTTGGTTAACCGTTATAATGCGTAGAATGGCATTTCGCGGCCATTGTCAATCTTGAGGATGAGTTCCCTGTTGGTTAACTTGACGATCTTCATGTTGTGCATCTTGGGCATGCCGTCAAGCATGGTTTTCTTGAATTCGCCTTTCAGACTATTGAGTTCATTTCTGATTTGCTTGTCCATCAGCTCCTTGGTTTTGGCGTCCATTCCCTTGATCTCATAGTCAAAATCGACCTCGGCTTTGCCTCGGTTAAGGTCCATGGTCAGGTCTTTGTCATTCAAGGTATAGGTGCCGGGAACGGCTACACTGCCCAGGATGTCGATGGGCACACCGTCCTCTTTCATCTGGTGCTCAGCCCCGACGAGGAGTTCGCAAGTCCCGTTTTTCTCAAAAGTCAAAGACACGAGCACATCTTTGCCGTCGTCATCGGCAAGTTTAGTGCCCCATTGATGGGCTGTCAGGCTCTGGGCATTGAGAGCGATTGCCGACATGAGTATCAACATCAAGGTTAAAAATGATTTCTTCATAGTCCGGATAGTTATTTGACGTGAGTTAATTGGTAGTATCTTGTTGTGGGCAATGGCAAAGTGCCGCCACAAAATTATGAAAAATAATTTAATAAATGCCGAATAGGGCATAATATTTCAGGAAACGATAGATTAGCGAAAAAATCGTTATCTTTGCCCACCGAGAAAGATAAAACTTGATTTATGAAACATATTGTCATTACATCTGCATTGATCGTTTTGCTGCTGTGTTCATGTCGGCCTGATACCTCACAGGGCACGATTACGGCCGAAAAGGCCTATGAAGGCGTGAACAACTATTGCCACAGCGAATATGATTGGAGCGTGGCTGCCGACAATCCCTCGATAATGTCTGTCACGATGGGGGAGGAGACCGAAGCTGAGTATCAAGTCATCTTCCGCAGTTACACGGGCTCATTTGTGGTTTTCTTTGTCGAAAAAGCCACTGGTCAGACGCGCATTGTTGAAACGGTTCCGGCACTGGACGTTGATAGTGTTGTCGGCACCATCAATGTGTTGGATTACATAGACAAGGCGAACTGAAAAAAGAATTTATGGAAATAAAAAACAGACCCAATCCAAACGTGGCATTTCCGAATCCTAAGATTCCAAGCCTGTGCTTCATCAAGAACGTGGTGAAGAACCCGCGTATTATCATCGGCGAGTACACCTATTACGATGATGTGGATGGTGCTGACCAGTTCGAGAAGCATGTCACTCATTTCTATGACTTCATTGGTGATCGGCTGATTATCGGAAAATTTTGCGCGATAGCTCGAGGAGTTGAGTTTGTCATGAACGGTGCCAATCACAGGATGGACGGAGTGACAACCTATCCGTTTTACGTCATCGGTGGTGACTGGGGCAGCGCCATAGCTCCAGTGAAAGACGAATTGCCCCTGAAGGGCGATACAGTTGTGGGCAATGACGTCTGGATTGGGCAGAATGTTACTATCATGCCAGGCGTTCACATTGGCGATGGAGCCATTATTGGTGCCGACTCGGTGGTGGCCTCGGATATTCCTCCATACGCTGTTGCCGTGGGAAATCCCTGTCGGGTGGTCAGGATGCGTTTTGACGACGAGTTCATCGCCTATCTGCTGGACCTGAAGTGGTGGGATTGGAATATCGAGAAGATAGAGGCCAATTTTGAAGCCTTGTCAAGTGGTGACTTGTCGTTGATCAGGAAGATTAATCAATAGTTTCACAGTTATGGTTATACTGATAACAGGAGCGTCACACACCGGGAAAACTCTCTTGGCACAGCGGATGCTGGAAAAATACAACTTTCCGTATCTGTCCATTGATCATTTGAAAATGGGCTTGATTCGCAGTGGCAATACACCCCTTACTCCTGAAGACGATGAGGCCCTTACCGATTATCTGTGGCCAATTGTCCGTGAGATGATCAAAACAGCGATTGAGAATCATCAGCATCTCGTTGTGGAAGGTGCCTATGTTCCCTATAACTGGAGGGAAAGCTTTGACGAGCAGTATCAGAGTTCTATCCGTTTTATTTGTCTTGCCATGACAGATGAATTCATTGAAAACCATTATGTTGAAATCAAAGAGCATAGTTCAGATATTGAGAATCGGCTGGATGACAGCAATTGCACGATAGCCAGTCTTAAGGCCGACAACAAGGACTATATCAATGGTTTTAAAGCCGCAGGTGAAATGGTCTTTTTAATCAATTCAGACTATGAACAAATGATTCAAACTATTTTGGATGATACAATAGGAAATAATGACTTAAAACGAAATGCAATGGAAACAGAAGTAAAGCTGATCAGGCTCATTGAGGAGCGGGTCATCGAGTTCAAGAATGAGATGCAGGAGGCATTTGAACGTGGCTTCCAGGGGCATGTCAGAGATGACGGCGATGACGGCGAAAACCAGTGGCAGGTGTTGCCCGACGGGGACTTCTATCAGGCGATGCGGGCCGAGGGCGCCGAGGCCTATGAGGCTGTTGACGCCGACGGCCAGCGTGTGGGTGGTGCCATCATCAACATCGATGGAGCAAAGCGTCATGGCGAGCTGGCGTTCCTCTATGTGAAATCGGGTGCGCAGAGTAAGGGCATCGGCCAGGCCATCTGGAAGACCATTGAAGCGATGCACCCCGAGGTGGAGGTGTGGGAGACCTGCACTCCCTATTTCGATCGCCGCAACATCCATTTTTATATCAACTGCTGCGGTTTCCATGCCATCGAGTTCTTCAATGCACATCATCGTGACCCGAACATGCCTGAACAGTTTGATCCCAGCGATGGCCTGTTCGTGTTTGAGAAACGCATGAAATAACCGCTAACATTAGTTTCAGTATGACAGACTTCAGACCCATGCGCCGCAATCGGCAGCAATTATCTAGAGAAGAATGTGAGCGCATCCTTGGCCGTGGCACTTCGGGCGTGCTCGCGCTGGCGGGCGACGGCGGTTACCCTTACGCCGTGCCGCTCAGCTATGTCTATGCCGATGGGGCGATCATTTTCCACTCGGCCATGCAAGGGCACAAGGTCGATGCCATCAGGCGCGACAGCCGTTGCTCGTTTTGCGTCATCGAGCAGGACGAAGTCAAGCCTGCCGAGTTCACGACCTACTTCAGGAGCGTGATCGCCTTTGGCCGCATCAGCATACTTGAGAATACCGACGAGAAGGTGCAAGCCTTGCGCCTGTTGGGGCGCCGATACTCACCCGGTGACGAGTCCGGCCTGCAACACGAGATTGACAAATCGCTGGACCACGTCCTGCTCCTGCGCCTTGACATCGACCACCTTTCCGGCAAAGAAGCCATCGAACTGGCAAAGACAAGAAAACTGTAAACCCAGTTGAGGTGAATCATTAAATGAGAGTAAAACCTTGATTGGTTGGATGCTCTTGTTTCTTTCACCTGTTTTTGGGGAAGACGTTCATGCTTTTGGTGGTTTAACAAAGTATAACACGTTTTCATGATTTGTTTAGCTGAGTAGGGCGTAATTTTGTAGATTATTCCGGCCGCATGTTTTTTCAGATAATTTTTAAACTATCAATGATATGAAACTATATCCTTTGCTTCAATCACAACTGGGTGTATTTTATGACTGCATGAAATTTCCGAAAGTGATGCAGTACAACATCCCTTGCATCGTGCCTCTGACCGGCGACATCGACGTTGACCGCGTTGAGTCCGCGTTACAAACCATTTTCGCTGTAAGGAAGGAATTGAAAACACGCTTCCTCATTGACGATAATGGCGAACCCAAGCAGTATGTCGATGACAACAAGACTTTGACCGTTGTGCGTCGCGAGATGACGGAATCTGACTTCCAGAATTATGCCCACCACGACTTCTGCCGCCCCTTCGACATCATGGGTGACGAGCCGCTGATCAGGGCCGAGATTGTGACGACTCCCGAGAAGAACTACCTGCTGGTGGACATCCATCACATGGTGACCGACGGCACGAGTTATCTGGTGCTGTTCCCGCAGCGCGATTTGCCGCTGGCCTACGAGGGGAAGCCCCTGCCCGTGCAGGAGTACGGAATGATGGAGGCTGCTGCCGACGAGAATGCCCGGTTGGGCGACGAGGAATACCAGCGTGCCAGGAGCGTGATGAAGGAAAAATATGCAGGTGTGGATTTAGCCTCGATTTCAAGCCATCCCGAGAATCCTGTGGGTGAAATGGGGCAGGAGTCGGCTTACATCAGCAGGGCGGTGGTTGACGGCTGGTGCAAGGAGCAGGGTTTTGCTCCCTATCAGATTTTCCAGGCGGCATTCAGCTATGTGCTCGCCAGAATCGTCCGCGAGGACAAGGTGGCCTATACCACTATCTATCACGGACGCCGCGACCCGCGCGTGCGCGAGGCTCACGGCATGTTTGTACGCACCATCCCGTTCATGATGGAAATAAAACCGCAGCAGACTGTGCGCGAGTATATCGCCGCTGTTCACACCGAAATGAAGGACACGCTCTCACAGTTGGCCTATCCGTTCTCGCACTTCTGCCGCGACCTGGGCGTGCAGCCGGGCATCTCGTTCAACTTTACCGCTCTGCCCGGTTGGGAGGAGGAATACCACTTTGGCGACAAGCATTGTGCGTTTGTGCAGCAAGACCGTGGTGACGTGTTCTATGACATGCTGGCGCACATCTTCATCGTGGGTGCCGATGTCGTGGGCGACACCTCTTCAAACGATGAATATTACGACATCCGCATGGAGTCGAGCCTGGCCATGAACAGCCGCAAGACTATGCGTATGATGGCCGATGCCATCAAAGCCACCGTGCAACGTATGATGGCGAACCTCGACAAGCCTATCGACAGCATCAGCATCGTCAGCGACGATGAGGCCGAGCGCATCATCAAGATCGGCACGGGCAAGGACATTGATGTTGACCTGAGCAAGACGTTCGCCAACCTCTTTACCGAGCAGGCCAAGCGCACGCCCGATGCCCCTGCCGTGGTGGATAAAGACAGCCAGCTGACCTATGGCGAGATGGACCGCTACTCCAACATGCTTGCCCACCGGCTCATCGAGTTCGGCGTGCGGCCCGACGACTTTGTCTGTGTCATGCTTGACCGCACCAAGGAATTCCCGCTGTCGGTTTTGTCCATCCACAAGGCAGGTGCTGCCTATACGCCCCTTGACTTTGAATATCCTAACGAGCGACTGAGCTACATGCTCGAGAACTCCGAGTCTAAGGTGCTCATCACGTCTCATGATGTGTTGGCCGCCAAAAAGGCCGAAGGCAACTTTGATACTGCTGCTGCCCGCACGTTCTTCATCGACGATTTTATGGCCGGGGTGGACGAGGCTTCTCCAGTGGGGGCTATCGACCTCTCGCGTCCCGATGGCCTGGCCTACATGATCTACACATCGGGCTCCACGGGCAAGCCTAAGGGTGCGATGCTGCATCAGGCTGGCCTGCGCAACTTCATCGCCGTCGTCATCGACATGGAGAAACTCACCGCAGCCGACCGCATCAGCGGTCACCGCTCATTCTCCTTTGATGCGCACATCGAGGACATGTATCCCGTGCTCACCCTGGGCGGCTCGTTCCACGTCATGCCCACCGAGATTCGCAAGGACCTGAATGCCATTCGCCAGTTCCTCATTGACCATCAGATTACCGGTGGCGGCTACTCCACGGCCATGACTTGCCTGCTGCTCAACACCTTCGATGACCTGCCCATCCGCTTCACCACTGGAGGTGGCGAGAAGATGGATGGCGTCTATAGCGACCACATCGAGATTATCAATGTGTATGGCCCGACGGAGTGCACCGATGACACGTCTTACTATAGCATCCCGCCTGGCCAGCGCATCGAGAACATCCCCATTGGCCAGAGTGTGGCCAACAACTGGAACTTCATTGTCGACACGGCCGGCAATCTGGTGCCCCAGGGTGTGACCGGTGAACTGTGCTTCGCCGGCATCCAGGTGGGCCGCGGCTATTGGCGGTTGCCCGAGCGCACGGCCAAGTCGTTCGTCGATTGTCCGTTCGTGAAGGAAGACCGTTGGGGACGACCGGTGCGCATGTACCACACCGGTGACCTGTGCCGCTGGAACGAGGAAGGCCAAATAGAGTATATGGGACGCATCGACACGCAGGTGAAGCTGCGCGGCTTCCGCATCGAGCTGGGCGAGATTGAAAGCAAGGCGCTCAACATCGAGGGCGTCCGTCAGGCTGCTGCCGAGGTGCGCAAGGTGATGGGCAACGAGCATCTGGTGCTCTATTATACCGTGGTCGAGGGTTCCAATATCGATGATGAAAGCCTGCGTGCCGCACTTGCCGCGTCGTCGTTGGCCGAATACATGGTGCCCGACACCTATATGCGACTCGATACCATGCCGATGACGCCCAACGGCAAAATCAACCGCAAGACGCTGCCCATGCCCGAACTCAAGCGCAGCATCGACTATGTGGCTCCCGAAGGCGAGACCGAACAGCTCTTTGCCCGCATCTTCTCGGAAGTTTTGGGCATCGAGCAGGTGGGTGCTCTCGACGATTTCTTCGAGATTGGCGGCACCAGCCTTAATGCCATCAAGGTCATCGTCGAAGCCAGCAAAAACGGCGTGCAGATTGTCTTCAACGACCTGTTCAACAACACGACGCCAAGGGCATTGGCTGCCTTTGTGAAAGAAAAGGGTGAAGACGATGCAGCATCGAGTGCGACGGGTGAAGTGAAGGACGTGAAGAGCGAAGCGGCGGCAGCAGCCAACCCTCAACTCTCGGCCCTCAATGCTCAGCTCAAGCGTAACAACCTCAAGAGCTTCCTTGGTGGAGAGCGCCAACCTGTGGGCGACGTGTTGCTCACAGGCGCCACTGGCTATCTGGGCATGCACATCCTCAACGAGTTGCTCACGACCCACGACGGGCACATTTTGTGTCCGCTGCGCGTCAGTGGTGGCGAAGATCCGCTGCGCCGCCTCAAGACCATGTACTTCTATTACTTCGGCGAGACCGAGGCGTTCAGGCATTTCGATGAGCGCGTTTCGGCATTTGCCGCCGAGGTGACCAAGCCTGGTGCCCTAGATTCCATTGACAGCAAGGGTCTCACCGTTGTCAATTGCGTGGCCAACGTGAAGCACTTCTCGGCCGGCAACGATATCGAACTGGTCAACATCGAGAGTGTGCGCCACCTCATCACCTTCTGTCTGCGCACCGGTTCGCGTCTCATCCACATCTCCACGACCAGCATTGCAGGCCTGAGTGTCGATGGTGTGCCGGGACCTGATGTCAAACTCACCGAGCAGGATTTGTGGCTCGGCCAGAACATCGACGCCAACAAGTATGTCTATTCCAAGTTCAAGGCCGAAGAACTGGTGCTTGACGCCATTTTCCATCACGGCCTCGATGCCAAGATCATGCGTGTGGGCAACCTCTCGGCTCGCCAGAAGGACGGCGAGTTCCAAATCAACTTCAATACCAACAACTTCCTGGCATTGCTGCGCGCCTATGTCATCATCGGCATGGTGCCTTACGAGGCACTCAGTCAGACCTTCGAGTTCTCGCCAATCGACGATGTCGCTCATGCCATCATGTTGTTGGCCACGGCCCCCAAGGACTGCATCGTCTTCCATCCCTATAACATCCACCACCCGTACTTTGCCGATATCCTCAACGGCTTTGCCGACGCCGGCATCACATTGAAGCGAGTGGAAAAGGAAGAATTCCAGGAGGCTTTGGATCGGATGATGGATAATCCCGACCTTGTCACCCTGCTGCGACCGCTCATGGCCTACAACCTGAGCACCACCCACCAGATGCGCTGGATTGAAGCCGACAACGACTATACCACCCAGGTGCTCTATCGCTATGGCTTCCAATGGCCCGCCACCGCCCGCGACTATGTCCACCGCTTCGTCGACACAATCGTCGCCTTCGACTACTTCTAAAGTAGGAGCATCATCTTGCGGCCCTGTTTAACGACAACTCAAACAACTTAAACAACTAATATGATAGTTGTAAAAAGTTGTTTGAGTTGTTTTTTATATTATGGGTCGATAAGGCGAGGCTCTACAATGCGACTGCCAAATTAGCTAAATTAGCGTAATTCGTAGTTTGTTTTTTTCCTATGTCAGTCGTCGGTGCCGAAGAGGGGGTCTTCGGGCATGACCATCACGGGTTTGGTCTCGGCGGCCTTGAGGATGTGCTGCGGCACATATTTCTTGTCCACACCACTCGTTGGTCATGATGATATATCCCTTGTGTCCGCTGTCGCCACCCCATGAGTTCTCTACTTTCCACTTGACGGGATTGCCGTTCTCGTCAAGATCGACGGCACAGAGCGTCATGGCGTGCGTCGAGCCGCTGTCGAAGGTGGCAATGCGCTGGGCCTTGTCCATGGGGAATGTGGTGCCGAACAGGGTCGCATAGTCAAAGTTGTCGAGGGCAAGATAGCCGTTGTCGCGGTTGAGCTGTTTGCCCACGTCGAAGCTGGCATAGAGCTTGGTGGAGTCCTTCAACGAAGCGATGGCCATGGCTGCGATATCCTCCATGGGCAGGTTGACGTAGCGCCAGTTGTGGCCGTCGTAGGTGTGACGGTCATATTCCACCTCGTAGGTCTTGTAGTATTCCCTGCGGGGGTCGTTCATCGCCATGATGAAGGTGCCGTTGATGGGACCGCCCACCGTCTCGCGGTAGAATTCCAGCGGGGTGTAGGTGCGTGCGGGGCCTACTGCCTTGCCGTTCTTGTCGCGGAAGGCATAGGTGAACGACTTGATGGGCTCGCCCAGCGTGAGCGAGAGCATCGAATAGATGGTGCCCAGCATCTCGGTCTTGCGCTGGTTGATGGCTTTTTTGCTCTTTTTGTCAGCCACCATCTGCCGCAGCTCCAGGCCGAATTCACGCAGCTTGGATGCAACGAGTTGGCTCATGCGTGAGGTGCGTTCGGCCGAGTAGGTCTCGGGCTGTACCTCAACGGGCACGAGGCCGTATTTCTCGGCAAGGTCGGCAGCGCCGCAGAAGGTGCCGCCGTCGTTCATGGGATGGTGAAAGAAGAACTGCACGCGTGTGTCGTCAATGGGCTTGTCGGCACAGTCGATCACGCCTTGCAGCATGAGGTTGGCCTTCTCGAGCTGGTCGTAGAAGAAGAGGTAGTCGTGAGAGAACTCCACAGCGATGGAGTCGCCATGCTGACGAGCGAAGTTGGCACGCAGCACGTTGAAACTGGAGTACATCCAGCAGCGCCCGCTCTGTCGCTGGTTGTGAATCGACTGTTTGGGCGTCTCGATGCTGAAGTGGGTGTCAGTAACCTTGTTGTTGTGGTAGTTACGGGCAAGATCGTCGATGGAATTTGTCGCCATGGCATTGCTGATGGCCTTGTTTTGGTTGCTTGCCGAGGTGGCGACGATTTGGCGCATCATGTCGGGGCTGATGCCGCCTTGGGAACGGTCTTGTGCAGAGCCGGCAAAGGCGAGGCCTAATGCCAGAGCGAGTGTGATGAATTTGTTCATATTCGGTTGTGAAATGGTTATGCGCACGGCACTTGGCCTATGCGCAGGATTAATAGCTTCTTTGACTGCAAAGGTAGTGCAAGTCGAAGACAATGCCAAATTTATTTGAGCATTGTTGAGGCGCAGCCTACCTTGGCCGCCAGGCAACGGAGTGCAAGCCGAGCGGAAAACAAAATTTATTTTGATTTTCCCGAGTCGCCGCCTACCTAAATAAAAGGAAAACAATAAGTACAATAAATACAAGACCATGCGGTGCGTAGCTCTAGTTAAAGACAACACGAACGACTAATAATAAAACCTTAGCGTCTTTGCGTCTTAGCGTGGGGCAAAGGTATGCGATGGCAAAGGTATGCGATGGCATTTGTGTAATTCGTAGTTTGTTTTCAACGGTGCGGATGCCTTTGTACTTATTGTATTTATTGTTTTCTTTTTCTCTTGAGCGAGGCGCTCAATTCTTAACAAAGCATAAAAGTGAGTTTTCTAATCTGCTGATTTGTCCAATTCTAACATCAAGGTGCGTAGCGAACATTTCGGGCGGTTCATTGTGGTTCGGAACATCGTTAGTAACTTTGCAACCGAAACGAGAGAAAAGTTAGTATAACTGATAATCAGAATGAAAAATGAAATATGTTACGAGACATTATAGTTGATCCTTATTTTCCTGATTGCCCGATACGAAATATTCTGTCGCGCATCAGTGACCGCTGGTCGATGCTGATACTGTACACGCTCGACGGCAAGGACACGGCGATGCGGTATTCCGACATCCTCGCAGCCATCCCCGACATCTCACAGAAGATGCTCACCGTGGCGCTGCGAAACCTGGAGGCCGACGGGCTGGTGTCGAGGCAGGCCTATGCCGAGATACCGCCGCGTGTGGAGTACAGCATCACTGAGCGTGGCAAGTCACTCATGCCGCACATCAACAGTCTGATTGAGTGGGCGCTGGCCAACCTGACCGACATCTTGAATGACCGTAAGAAATATTCATCCAATAAAAACCATTAATCACATTTAACTACACAATGAAACAGATTGAAAAGATTGCACAGGGTGCAAATTTTGCCGCCATCAACGTTGGCCGCATCAGCGAGATTATTGAACACGAGTTGCCCATGGGCCCGGACTTCACGATTCAGGGCAAGGTCTTCGGCGGACAGGCCGTGGGCGCCGCCGCCAGCGAGTTCTCTTTCCAGACGCTCGTTCCCGGACAGGACAGCGGTTTCCTCCACACCCACAAAACCCACGAGGAGCTCTACTTCATCCTGCGTGGCGAGGGTCAGTACCAGGTCGACGGCGAAATCTTCCCCGTCAGCGAGGGCAGCGTGATTCGCGTTTCGCCCAACGGCAAGCGCGCGTTGAAGAATACCGGCAACGAGGATCTGACCATGCTCTGCATCCAGTACAAGGCCACCCCGTTCACCGAGGCCGACAGCCCCATGACCGACGGCAACATCCTGCAAGAGCCCCTCAACTGGTAAATTCAGGGCCTCAGGTGATGTCTATATACACCGAGCGCACCCACAACGGTGCGCTCGGGATTTGTTTTATCTGTTGTTGTTTCAGTCCGCGGGGCTCTCGATATTGCGGACGACGGTTTGCTTGTTGACGGCCTTATAGAGGTTTGCTGCCACGCTGTTGCGGGCGCGTTCGGTCAGCATGGCTGCGGCTCTCTCAATTTCCATGGTATCATAAGCGAAGAGAAATATCAGCGCTGCTGCGGCATCCTGGTCGGGATGAGCCTTAATGTAGTTGTGCACTTCATTAATCAGCACATCATTATAGAGCCTGAGGCACAACATGTTATACAGATTATATTCATCCCAAGTTAAGGACCCGAATTCACCACTCAGATGCTTATTGCACTCATTTAAGCCAAGCAGAATCGGCTCAATGGTCTGCTGGGCTTCATCATAGTCCACGTAGAATTGTGAGCCTCCCAGATGGGTGACCTTGTGGTCGTTTTGATAAAAGAGGAGCGTCTCCCCTGGGATAGCAGGAAGTACCGTGGTAAGCCCTTTCACGTCGGTGACTGAGAACAATCCAGCATCATTCAGATCGAAGGTGAGTTCATGCATCTCACCCGTGATGGGGCGTGTTTCCTTGGCGATAGTTTTCCAGCTGTTCACATCCACCAGTTCGAGGGTCACCGAGTCTTTGCGGCCCTCAAATGTTCCTTTCACAGTGAATTTGCCCCCTTGGGCCAGAGCACCCAGGGTCATCATGCCCATGAGCATGGTGATTAATAGTTTCTTTAACATGTCCAAAAAGTTTATTAAATGATACTTGAGTTCAGTGAGACATTGGCTTGCTCACTTTTTTTAGAGGTTAAAGATTTACCATCATGTATCTGAATTGGGTTGCTTATAAAAATAGACTTTCATTGATATTATTATAACGAGAAACGCACCCAGTTATTGCAATGATTTTCATCATTAGGCGTGATGAGAAAACTGGTCAGCCTCAACCCGTAAAAAGGGGTTTTCCCGTGGACTGTTTATGTCTGACTACGGCATAGGCGGGGAGGTCAGGCGCTACATGCCTGTTAAGGCGGGACTGTGCCCAGCGGAGGTAGGGGGGGAGAAAACGATGGTGGCAGGGTAAGGGTCCCCTCCCCACGGCTTGAGAAAGTCATTGAACGGGGATAGCTTCTAAAAGAAAAACCATTACCTTTGCAAAAAGATTTATGGGAATGACTTTAAAAGAGAGATATAAACGATTCAAGGCATGGCAACTCGAGCCCTTTGATTGGAGTTATGACGAGAACGAGCGCCATCATTGCGTGAATTGCGGGTATGACTTCGCCGGCAAGTTTTGTCCGCATTGCTCGCAAAAGGCAGGCTTGAAAAAGGTGTCGTGGAAGAGTGTGCTTCAAAGCACCGCCGAGGTGTGGGGAATGGGCAACCGCTCTTTGCTATACTCCCTGTGGCAGCTGATTTGGCGTCCCGGATATTTCATCAGCGACTATATCAACGGCAAGCGGCAAGTGTCGTTCCCGCCAGTGAAAATGCTGGTTCTCATGGGGGTGATAAGTGTCATCATGGATCATTTGTTCGGCATCAATGAATTTAAGGTAGTTGAAGGCGACACTTCCTGGGTTGCTCAGTTCTTTGCATGGATAAAGTCCAGTCCGGGATGGGGAGGGTTGTTTCTGGCGGGCTTCTTCATGATTCCCACATGGTGTCTCTTCCGCTATGCGCCACGCAACACCAAGCACACACTGCCGCAAGGCTTTTTCATCACGGTGTTCATGGCCATTCTGGCTCTCATTGTAGAATGTCTTATCGACTTGTTCGGCTACTATTTCTATATTATGATCCCCCTATGCTATTTTTATGTCTACAGGCAGTTGTTTGGCTATGACTACTGGGGGAACTTTTGGAGAGTGGTTATTACATTGGGTAGCGGTTTCTTGTTAGCTGCTTTGGCACTGACAATAGCCGAACTGCTGACGACAACACCCAAATCTTATGCTGATGAATTCATAGCAATGAGAGATCTGACACTTTATTCGGTGGTACCCATTCTTGTTGGAATGTTTATCAGCAAAAAAACATTTGACTTTAGGGAGAAGAGGAAACAGACTGTGTTCCAATACTTGAAAATGAAATTTCAAGCCATCAGACAGAGGAAAAAACAAAACAATCATGAAGAATAGACTATTACAAATTTTATTATTTGCTGTTATTGCTTGCTCTTGCGCTCTCATGTCGAGTGCACACAGCAAACTCACCCCTAACGCACAGCTGTCGTTACTGCAAAAACAGACAGCACGATATGACTCCAACGGCAAGAGAATCAAAGCACTTGAAGCCAATCCGAGCATCAGACTTGTGGTGGTGGTTGATTCCCAAGATGCGACGAGTACGTTTGCACAAATCCGCGAGGCTGGCGCTACCGTGTTGTCAAAACTCGGGCATCAGGCTGTGATCAGCATTCCTGCCGACAAGGTGGATGCCCTCGTTGCCATCGAGGGTGTGAACAAGGTGGATGCGACCAGTAAAGGGGAGTTGAAAACCGATGTCTCGCTTGTGGAGACGGGCGTGAGCCTGATTGACGGCACCATTCCTGACCTTGAAGAGGTTTACACCGGCAAAGGCGTCACCATCTGCCTTGTCGATGCGGGATTCGACTTGCAGCACCCGGCATTCAAGGATGCCGACGGCAATAGCCGCCTGCGCTGCGTCTATCTCCCAGGTAATGACAGCGGCCGTAAGTTCATCGTCGAGGATGGCGAGGCCGGAACGATAGAGTATCCCGGCTCGGTGTTCGATACGCCCGAACTCATTGCCACGCTCACCACCGATGCCGAGAATCTTACACATGGCACACACACCGCCGGCATTGCAGCTGGCACACGCTCGCCGCTGGGGTTTGGCGGCATGGCTCCCGATGCCGACATCGTGCTTGTGTCGATTGTGGGAGAGAGAGATGCAACCGAGATAGCCTTCCAATTCGTAGCTCATTACGCCCAGCAAATCGACGCTCCCGTAGTGCTCAGTGCAAGCTTGAACTCACACGAAGGCCCGCATAATGGTACAGGCACAATGCCGGAACTGATTGATGAGTTGTCTCATCATGTCATTCCCGTGCTCAGTGTGGGAAATGAAGGTAATAAACTGCTTCACATCTACAAGGCATTTGATGAAGAGAACAGCAGCCTGAAGGCGTTTCTTCCCCGACCGTTTCCTTTCTTTGATGAGCAAGGCAATATCTCAAGATCTATTGAATCGGCATTATGTGGCTATTCACGCAACGTGTTGGGCGAGAATGATACATTAAGTGTCCAGATAGGCATGCTAAATCGCAGCAGTGACGAAATTGTGTGGCAAACAGCCCCATTAACTATCACCCCGTCTCAGGAGGAGGTCCATATTGAAGTATTGAGCGACGATGACGAGATACTGGGAGAATATATGCATGGTGGCATAGTGTTTATCTATGGCAACGTCATTGATGGCAAACTTGAACTGCGTACTATTGTGAATGGTATTCTCGATCGACGATGGCCTTTCTTCATTTCGCTGTCGTCATCTTCACCCATCGAGATGGACTTGTGGGAAACGACAGTTGGATTTGATGCATTTGACAACATGGAGGGTTACACCTATGGCGACAGCGATATCTCGTGTGGCGATTGGACGTCCACCCCAAATGTTATCAGCGTAGGCGATTATGTGGCAAACACCACCAAGCGAGATTACACTGGCGATGTCTCAGATGAGAGCGGCAGTTACACGCTTAACAACATTGTTCTCTATTCAAGCTACGGCGTGTCCATAAACGGTGTGGCTCAACCAACTGTTACCGCTCCAGGCACCAACGTCGTGTCGTCGTTAAGCCACTATACCTGTAACCAGGAGATTGCCGAGTGGATGCAGTGGCAGGGGTATCCCTATGGTGCCATGAGTGGCACCTCGATGTCGTGTCCCACGGTGAGCGGCATCATCGCCCTGTGGCTTCAAGCCGACCCCACACTCACATTAGATGACATCAAAGAAGTGCTCGCCGCCACCTCACGCAACGACGAGTTCACAGTCGACAACCCCATCAGGTGGGGTTATGGCAAGATAGATGCGGCAGCCGGCATTGAGTACATCAAGAAGGCAACCACTGCCGTCAACAGTATCGAGAGCGATAAGCCAGTCGTTGACAGCAACCTCTGGTTCGACATCACAGGCCGCACCTACAACACCAAACCCACGGCCCCCGGCATCTACATCAACTCAGGCAAGAAATACATCATCAAGTAATAACGACCATCCATACGATAACAGATGCGAGAAACCGCTATCTTTGATTTTTAGGTATATCAATTGCTATTTGTTATATGACCATATTAAAGGATATACTTCTTGTCGGTGTCGGCAGTTTTTTCGGCGGCATTGCTAGATACTTGATATCGTTGGCCATGAAGGGCATGGGGTCTGCATTCCCGTGGGCAACGATGACAGCCAACATTGTCGGTTGTCTGCTCATCGGTTTACTCTGGGCAGCCTTCAATCGCGTTAATGCCTCGTCGCAGTTGAACCTGCTGTTAATTGTCGGGTTTTGTGGTGGTTTCACCACATTTTCCACCTTTTCAAAGGAAAGCTTGTGCCTGTTGCAGGCTGGCAATTATTCCTCATTCATCCTGTACGCTCTGGGCAGTGTTGTTTTGGGTATCGTTGCCGTCGCCCTCGGCTATGCATTGGCAAAGTAATAATATGATCATGAAAGAAGAGTGTTTGATATGCAAGGCTCCATTGGAGTATCTCGAGAACGATGAACTCATGGAATGCGCCATCTGCCACAAGAAGGAGAGCAGCAAGACCCGCTGTGTCCATGGACACTACGTCTGCAACGACTGTCACACGGCAGGGCTGGATACCATCATCGGGCTTTGCCTCGCCGAGACGTCCCGAAACCCTGTTGAGATCATTGAGAAGATGATGTCGCAGCCCTTCTGCCACATGCACGGCCCCGAACATCATGTGATGGTGGGGGCTGCCTTGCTCACGGCCTACAAGAACGCTGGGGGCGAGCTCAACCTGCCCATGGCCTTGAACGAGATAATGTCGAGGGGGAAGAGCGTTCCTGGCGGAGCTTGTGGCTTTTGGGGCGCCTGCGGTGCGGGCATCAGCACGGGGATGTTCGTGTCAATCATCTCCAAGTCCACGCCGCTGGCCAACGAACCTTTTGCCTTGTCACACCAGATGACGGCAAAGTCACTCGGAGAGATAGGTCACATCGGTGGCTCGCGCTGCTGCAAACGCGACTCGTTCCTTTCCATCCTTGCTGCCGTCGATTTCGTCAAGGAACATTTCGGCGTAGCGATGGAACGCCCCGAGATTATTTGCCGTTATTCGAGCAAGAACAACCAGTGTATCGGTCGGCGCTGCCCCTTTTCTCCTGCAAACCATTAACAGCCGCTTACGTTCATTTTCCATGAACTGGGAAACCCAGGTCGCTAACCCATCACCACGTCGAGTACCATCATCAAGACGAAACCGATGGCAAAGCCTATGGTGCTGACATTGGTGTGCTGACCGCTTGAGGCTTCGGGTATCAGTTCCTCAACGACCACATAGAACATGGCACCCGCAGCAAAAGCGAGCATATAGGGCAGAACGGGCAAAACCAGGGATGAGAGCAACAATACAGCAAGGGCACCGACGGGTTCAACGGCACCGCTCAGGGAGCCGATGAGGAAAGATCGCCAGCGGCTGTTTCCCGCCGCGCGCATTGGCATTGCGATGATGGCCCCCTCGGGGATGTTCTGGATGGCAATACCCAACGATACCGCAATGGCACTGGCCAGCGAAATGTTTGTAATACCGCTGTCGGCGCCGGCAAAGACGACGCCCACAGCCATGCCTTCGGGCAGGTTGTGGATGGTCACCGCCAAGGCCAACATCGCCGTTCGGGACAGGTGGGAACGGAGGCCCTCGGGCTTGCTGCTCCCGAGATGCAGGTGCGGGGTCAACTCATCAATCAGCAACAGGAACCCGATGCCCAAGAGGAAACCTACGGCAGCGGGCAACACCGCCCATGCGCTCCCTGATGTCTCCATCTCCATTGCGGGAATCAGCAATGACCAGACCGAAGCTGCCACCATTACGCCCGAAGCAAAGCCCAGTAGAGCCTTCTGCAGCCTCACGGACATCTCGCCCTTCATCATAAAGACGAAGGCCGACCCGAGCATGGTGCCCAACAAAGGTATGAGTAAACCGATAACCAGAATGGTCATGACTATTCCTTCAATGCCTGTTTTAGACCGGTAATGGCAGCATACGAGGGTTTCTTGCGGTGGATTGCAGTATCAAAGAAGCCCGCCTCGTCAAGCAACTTTTTCAGTTGGTCTGGCGAGTAGGCCGTCATGCCTTCCACCACGTCAGTCCACATCGAATCACCTTCAATGACCTCCACCATAATGGCGAAACGGCCACCCGGCTTCAGCACACGTCGCACTTCCTGCAGGCACACGGGCAGGTTGGGCCAGAAATACACTGTCTCGACCGCTGTCACGAGGTCGAACTTCCCGTCCTCGTAGGGCAGTTTCTCGGCAGATCCTTGGCTGACGAACACCTGCTTGTCGAGCACGGCGGCATTCACTTTGCGGGTCTTCGCCACGCTTTCCTCCGAGATATCCATGCCATAGACCTGTGCTCCGTCGCTGCGCTTGAGCAGTCTCTTCAGTGTCGCTCCGCCACCGCAGCCGATGTCAAGCATTGTCCAGCCTGGCTGGAACTCCACAAGGTCAAGTCCCCAGTTTGTCAGCGGCGCGTGACCGAAGTTCATGAACCGCAGCATCATTCTCCCCATCATCCCTCTAGGATGTGCACAATTAGTAAAGAACGTTTTTAATATTCCCATATAATTTAGTTTTTTAGTTGGCTGCAAATGTACAATGGGAATGACATTCATGGCAATACCAAAATATTGGTATTTTATTCGCTTTTATTGCCATGAAAATAGGAGAAAACGCTTCAAGGAGCCCCATAGCCCAGTCTTCGGTTTCCAAGATACCCCATCGTTTTTTGGGGGCGGTTAGGATAAACGGCTATTCTATCGGTATCTGAATGATTGAGAGCCATTTCTCGGGATCCTCCTGGTTCCAGACTCCATCAACGTAGCAGGTGCGGAACTGACCAACAGGCTTGTAACCATGCTCCTCTATGTAACGGAAAGCTTCTATGTACGATTCGTAGAATCTTTCATACGGGCCGACGTGCTTCATGCAGAGCGCCTTGGGCACTGCGGGCAGACGCTTGAACTGGATGATGGCACTGTCCTCTCCCATCTCCTCTACCTGTTCGCAATACTCAATGTCCACGTCCGTCGGCTTGTACTCCCTGTGATGTTCAACAGTAAAGCAGTAGCCTGGCGGTGGGCACTTGCAGCCGAGACGCTGCATTTCGGGAGCGATTATCTCTACACACATGGAGCCGATAGCGGCGTAGTCGGGAAGGACTTCACGATGACTTGCCACGATGATTTCGGGCAGTGACTGAATGCTGAATTTTTCCATTGTCTTCATCTCTTTGCGAGTGTTCCTCCAGTCGAGCAGTCGGTTGCGGCGGGTTATCAGCTGCTTCAGCTGCGCTTCCGTTTCCTTGATTTTCTCGGTCAGTTGCCGGATGCTTGGGATATGCGAGTTGTCCTCGAACAAGTCCTTGATCTCATCCAACGAGAATCCAAGGCGCTGCAGGTCGCGGATGGCCTGCAACTTCTGCATCTGGTCGATGCTGTAGTAGCGGTAGCCTGTCCACTCGTCCACCTCGTCAGGCAACAGCAGACCCTTTTGCTCATAATGACGCAAAGTTTTTATTGTGACTTGCATCAACTGGGAGAACTCTCCGATTTTTAACCTTGTTTTCTTACCCATATCGCGCGATGTAATGAAGCAATTGCTAAGTGAAAGCAAAGTTAATGTGTGCCCTTAGGGACGAGTCAAGAGAGAATGACGTTTTTAACATGACTTTAACAGATCGGTGCACCGTCCTCTTTACTCCCAGCCGGTAGCACTATGCAATAATGGCGGGAACGAGAGATGAGATACATCGCAGCCAATTAAAGTCAAAGATACAGATAATGCCTTCAATCAGAGCACGAAATGCCTTATCGGGAATTGTTTGACAAGGACAGACCTACGCTAAAGATCAGGTTCACGTTGGACAATGTGCCACTCAGGTCCCAGTCCTCACGGTACTCGTCACATGGTTTGTGATACCATACCGGCATGGGATATTTATTGGGCTTGCTCACATCAACAGGATGCTGGCCGTTTTCCAACACCACGGCACGCACGCCCTTTTTCACGAAATTATAGTGGTCGGAACGGTAAAACCAGCCGTCGGAGTTGTCATCGTCGAAGTAGATATACCTGCCCTGTGCAGCAGCGGCAGCGACATAATAATTGTCCAGGTCGCTTTCCCCGCCACCCAGAATCACGACATCGCGCGTGAGTTCGGCAGGACCAATGCTCTCAAAGTTAAGGCAGGCCACAGTCTTCGCCATCGGCACGGCAGGGTGATCGCAGTAATAAGCCGAGCCGAACAGTCCGCTCTCCTCGGACGATGGGAAAATGAACAACAGGTCTCGTTGCGTCTGGGACATCTCCTTGAACTTCTTGGCAACGAGCAAAGTGCCGGCCATGCCCGATGCATTGTCTGAAGCACCGTTATATATCGTGTCGCCGTGCTCATCGGCTTTCCCGATGCCCAGGTGATCCCAGTGGGCGCAGAACACGACAGCCTCACCATTCTGATTGCTCCCGCGAAGGATGCCGCCCACATTGCGCGTCTGCTGAATGCCGTAAGTCACATTCATCTTCACATCACCTCTCACGTTCAGGGGGAAACTCTTGAAGCCCGGCTTTTTGGCATCAGCCAGTGCCTTGTCCATGTCCATGCCGGCCGCAAGAAACAGTTTCAGGCAACCGTCCTCATGCAGCCACCCCCTGACAGCCAATTCGCCAGCATTGCGGGTATCCGGATCATAGATGGCGAGATTGTCACTCAGGTGGCCATTCACGCAGACATGCCACCCGTAGCTGGCGGCTTCGGTATGGTGGAGCACCAGACAACCGGCAGCACCCTGGCGCTGGGCCTCTTCAAACTTATATAACCAACGGCCGTAGTAGGTCATATTGCGTCCTCGGAACAGCTGACTGTCATAAAAGCCGGGGTCGTTGACCATCACGACTACGATCTTGCCTTTCACATCGATGCCCTCGTAGTCATTCCAGCCGAATTCAGGCGCGTTGATGCCAAAACCGCAGAACACATACTCCGCCTTCTTCAGGTCGATCTTCTCGGTGGCGCGGGTCGTCCAGATGATCAAATCGTCGGGATAGCGGAGCACCGATTTCTTCTTCCCGCTCACTGTGAGCCTGCCACCCACGGGCTTGGCCGTAACGGCAATCATCTCAAAGGGCTGGTACCAACTGCCGTCGAAGGCAGGCTCCAAACCTAATACCTCCAACTGCTTGGCAAGATAGTCCACGGTCTTGTCCTCAAAGGGTGTCATGGGCTTTCTTCCGCCAAACTCATCACTGGCAAGCACCTTTGTCCATTCCCTCAGCAGTTGTTCGTCACTTCCGGT
>CACZVR010000010.1 GCA_902784675.1 uncultured Bacteroidales bacterium
TCAAAATAATGACGGTAGGACTTGCTGCGATTCAGGAAATAATCATAGTTCTGCTTGTCGCCAACGGTCTGGGCCACACGAGCGATGCACCAATCGGCAAGGGCATATTCCAGTCCTCGTGCAACTGTCTCCTTGTCAGGCTCCAAGTCATAAGGTATATAGCCATATTGTTTCAACAAGCCCATTGAGCGCTCGTCAAGCATCGCACTGGTTGTCATCGCCTTGAGGGCAGCGGTGTCATCCACATCGAAGCCTTTCAGTACCAAATCAGCCAATACAGGAACACCAGGGTTACCCACCATGCAGTCGGTTTCGTTTCCCATCAGGTGCCACACGGGCAATTTGCCTTGCTGCTCAAAGATGTGCAAAAAGGTTTGAGCAATATCCTTCTGTTTCTCGCGGTGTATGAGCGTCTGCAAGGGATGAGCTGCGCGATAGGTGTCCCACAACGACAAGGTCGTGTAGTTAGTAAAATCGCCCTCATGGACCTCGCCATCGGCACCACGGTATTCACCGCAAACGTCATTGAACACCGAGGGTGCCACCATTGTGTGATAAAGTGCCGTGTAAAACACAGTGCGGTCATCAGGATTGTCGGTGTCGATGACGATTTTGCTCAATTCGCTGTTCCACGCCTTGTCGGCTGCTGACATGACATGATAGAAGTCCCAATCGGGATTCTCGCTCATGAGATTGCCGATGGCATTCTCGATGCTCACTGCCGAGAGGCCCGTCTTAACCAACAGCGGTTCACCAGTGTTAGATGTAGTTATCAGCCCCACGGTGTCACGGCTGAGCTTTTCCAATTTGACGTCTTGAGAGAACTCCATGGCAAAAAAATCCTTTTGCGCTCTCGCCCATCCCATCGAGTGCCTGTAACCCGCAATCATGCGAGGCGACAACTGCTTCATCTTCACTTGCTTGGGCGAATCCCAACCAATACCTTGACCCAGATCGAGCAACAGCTGGCATGTCGTCAGTGAGGGCGAGAATGTATAACGGTGCATACCCGTGCGTTGTGTTGCGGTGAGCTCCACATTGACATAGGGGATGCCGCCATCTCGCAAGATCACGGCATAATAGCCAGGGCGCACCACTTCATCATTGTGAGAAAAGACCACCTCGCGCTGGTCAATACCAATGACAGGCAGTAAAGCCACATCACCAAGTTCACCGATGCCCGTTCCGCTCAAATGCTGATGACCGAAGCCAATCAACACCGAGTCGCTATCGTGGTAACCAGAACACCAGTCCCAACCACGCGTGTGCTGGGTGGGGCCCAACTGGACGTAGCCGAACGGTACATTCGCACCAAGAAACACATGGCCATGGCCACCTGTTCCAATTCTAGGATTCACCCACTGCGTGAAATTCTCTTCACCGGCCATCGTCAGAAAGCCAACAATTATCAGTAGTGCTGACAGGATTCTTTTCATCATATCTCCAAATTTAAGTATTCAGGTTGCAAATATAATCATTTTGCAAGAAAAATCCAGGCCTGATTGACGATAGTTTTTAAGAATTGCTTATATTTGCAAGTTGAAATGTCTGAAAACCAATTTTAACTCAATACATCATTAACAGTACAACACTATGAAATTAGCAAAGTTAACAGCAATGTCGATAGCGGCGTTGGCCCTGTTGAGTTCATCAACCTGCTCCAAGCAGGAGGCTGCAGCTCCAGGAAAGGCACCTGCTACCGAGAAAACTTCCGGTAAAATGGAAAAGCAAGAGTTCACTCCCGAATTCCTGAATCAGCTTGGCCGCGTGGGAGGACCGCAAGTGTCGCCCGACGGCAAGAAAGTGCTCTATGGCGTGACCTATTATGACATCGCCACCAACAAGGGCAATTGCGACCTGTATGTGATGGACATTGACGGCAGCAACGTGCGCCAGATCACCAACACGCCCAAGAGCGAGAGCAACTATGTGTGGATTGACGGCGGCAAGAAAATCGCCTTCATCTACACCGAGG
The DNA here is from genome assembly GCA_902784675.1 of uncultured Bacteroidales bacterium. GTDB lineage: Bacteria > Bacteroidota > Bacteroidia > Bacteroidales > Muribaculaceae > Sodaliphilus. The sequence goes on from CACZVR010000010.1 coordinate 1,976, forward strand.
ATGGTGAAGACAAAACTCCCCAGTTGTGGACAATGAATGCCGATGGCGGCGGCCGCAACTGCGTGAGCGATGTGAAAGACGGTATCGAGGGATTCGTTTTCTCGCCCGATGAGAAACGCGTCGTGATGATTACTCAAGTGAAGTATGGACAGACCGCTCAAGACATCTATCCCGACTTGGACAAGACAACAGGAAAGATCTATGACGACATGATGTACAAGCACTGGGATGAATGGGTAACCACAATTCCTCATCCCCTGGTGGCTGACTTTGACGGCAGCAAGGCCGGTAACGTGAAGGACGTGCTTGAGGGTGAGCCTTACGAGTCACCGATGAAACCCTGGGGTGGCATCGAATCGCTGGCTTGGACTCCCGACAGCAAGAGCCTCGTGTACGTTTGCCGCAAGAAAACCGGCAAAGACTATGCATTCTCGACCAACAGTGACTTATACCGCTATGACCTCGAGACCGGCAAAACCGATAACCTGACTCAAGGCATGATGGGCTATGACACCTACCCCATCATCAACAGCAAGGGTGAGATGGCATGGCTCTCGATGGAGCATGACGGCTATGAGGCCGACAAGAACCGCATCTTCTTCATGGACGCCGCCGGTAACAAGAAGGACCTTACCGAGAACTGGGACTATAGCGTAGACGCAATCGCGTGGTCGCCCGACGAGAAGGCCATCTACTTCATCTGCCCGTTCCAAGGCGTACAGCCCATCTTCCGCATGGATGTCGCTACCCAAAAGGTTGACACCATCGCCATGGGCGTGTGTGACTTCGATGGTCTGGCATTTGCCGGCAATGACACCGTCATCACCTGCCGCCACAGCTATCAAACGCCCAACGAGATCTTCTCGGTACAGATGGGCAAGGAGCCCGTTCAGTTGACCCACGTCAACGACGAGATGATGGCCAGCGTGGACAGCATCGGCATTGAGAAGCGCATGATTCCCACTACCGACGGCAAGCTGATGACCACTTGGGTGTGCTACCCGCCTAACTTCGACCCCAACAAGAAGTATCCTGCTATCCTCTTCTGCGAGGGTGGTCCCCAATCTCCTGTCAGCCAGTTCTGGAGCTATCGCTGGAACATGCACATCATGGCCAGCAATGGCTACATTGTCATTCTGCCCAACCGCCGCGGTCTTCCTGGCTTCGGCACCGAGTGGAACGCACAGATCAGTGGCGACTATGGTGGCCAGAACATGCGTGACTACCTGAGCGCAGTGGATTACATGAAGAAGGAGCCTTACATCGATGGTGACCACATCGGTGCTGTGGGTGCTAGCTATGGTGGCTATTCGGTATACTTCCTTGCCGGAAACCACAACAAGCGCTTCGCCTGCTTCCTGGCACACGCCGGTATCTTCAACCTCGAGGCACAGTACCTTGAGACCGAAGAGATGTGGTTCGTGCAATGGGATCTGGGCGGTCCGTACTGGGAGAAGGGTAACGCTGTCGCACAGCGCTCCTACACCCAGGCCAATCCCAAGAACTACGTACAAAACTGGGATACCCCCATCATGTGCACAGCAGGCGAGCTTGACTACCGCATCGTCTTCACCCAGGCATGCCAGGCTTTCAACGCCGCCAAAATCAAGGGCTTGCCCGCCAAGTTGCTGCTCTTCCCCGACGAGAACCACTGGATCTTGAAACCGCAGAACAGCATCCTGTGGCAGCGTGAGTTCTTCAACTGGCTTGACACATGGCTGAAGCCCGACAGCGAGGCAGCCAAGGCCTATAAAGCCAAAAACGACTCCATCAATGCAGCAAAAGCCGCTTCAACGCTGATTGAGCAGCCCAAGTAAAACATTGACATAAAAAGAATTGACAAACGGGGATGGCCATCGTGGTCGTCCCCGTTGTTGATTCCAGTACTCAAGAAACAGCTGCCACACAAAACGATATTATTCAATAAAAAGATTTATCTTTGCACACTCAACAGCAAATAACCAAAAAAGATATGGCTAAATTTCTGATTGTCGCATTGACCGTGATTCTATCAATGTTGGGATATGTTTCCTGGCACGTGTGGAGGGTTCTGCCGTTCTCTACACCAGTCAAAACGGTCATCCTCCTGCTGATGCTAGCGGCCGTCGGTTGCATGGTACTGCACTTCATCCTGCTGCTGGACGTCGGTCGGCTCTTTCATCTGGTGCCCGCGACCTGGCTCAAAAACAACGGAACCACTTCGCTGATCATCACAGCTGTGATGCTGGTAACTTTTATTGCAGGAAACATCCACTATCACAACAAATCACGACAGGAAATCAACCTCAAGACCGAGAAACATCTTGAACGACCACTGAAAATTGTCATGCTGAGCGACGTGCATGCAGGATTCCATAACCGTCGCAGCGAGATCGGCCGATGGGTAGACATGATCAACGACGAACATGCCGACCTTGTGCTCATCGCCGGCGACTTGATTGACGGAAACGTTCGACCATTGCGGGAACAAGGTACTGCCGAGGAGTTTAAGCGGCTGAACGCGCCCACAGTCATGTGCTTGGGCAACCATGAGTACATCACCGGCATCAAAGAAGCATTAGATTTGATTAAGGAAACAGGAATTAAACTGTTACGGGATGAGGCTATGACTATCCATGGGCTGACCATCATCGGCCGTGACGACCGCAGCAATCGCCATCGCAAAAGCGTCTCAACATTGACAACAGGCATGGATTCAACTAACTATACCATCCTGCTTGACCATCAACCTTTCCAGCTTGAGGAAGCAGAACAGAATAATATTGACCTGCAACTGAGCGGCCATACCCATCGTGGACAAGTGTGGCCCTTGAACTGGGTCACCCATGCGATGTATGAGTGTGACTACGGCAGTTGGAAACGCGGTAACACCGATTATTATGTGAGTTCGGGAATAGGCATCTGGGGCGGTAAATTCCGCATCGGCACTTCTTCAGAGTATGTGGTGATTAACCTTAGCAACTGAGCCGACACTCATTTCACAGTGCGGTAAGTGTCATCGTCAAGATGTTTGATATAGCCCTCGTCCACCAAAAATGAAAGCATAGCTATCACCTCGTCCCGAGGGAAAGACAAAGTGCTCAGAAAGTCCTCAAGACGGCGAGGACGCTGCCCCGCCATGTAAAGGAGCCCTTGCTGGACATCTTCGGGTACATGGTCTTCACGCTTGCGACGGTCGATGCACAGGTCGCAGTGGCCACAATCTTCAGATACCGTTTCACCAAAATAGCCGCGAAGCATGCGTTCCCGGCACCCCTTATCACTATAGGCATAGTTAATAGTCGCCTCGACACGCTGTGACATGCGTTCGCGCAAATCCTCATACACGCTGATGGGGATAAGCACATGCTTTGCTTCTTCACGCGAGGTGGTGTAAATGATGTAAGGTGTACGTTTGCGGGGAACATAATGCAAGATGTGCATCCTCGTCAATTCCAACAAGGAATTGTAAATCGTCTCCTGCGAAAGGCCGGTCCTGAATGAAATGACATCCTCGTTGATGAACACATAATCGGCGAACAGGCCCGTGTAGAGGCGCAAGATGGCCTGCAGGACCTGATCAGCGCCAGGAGTATTGGTGTCCAAGTCATACAGTTCTTCTTTGCGGGCAAAGATCATCACACGCGACTGCGTCTCAATCTCCTCGACAAACTCGATATAGCCTGAACGGGTTAGGATCTTGAGCGCATTGTGTGTGGGCAAAACCGGCAAGTCATAAGTGCGGCAGAAGAGGTTGAAATTGAAATCAAACATCCGCTGGTAGCCCTCACCCACACATACACCCAGAAAATCACTTACCAATTCATACACCCTGCGGATGAAATCCTTTTCAGGAAAGGACTCGGTGATGTGGCGCCGCAACGTGCGCTGGTCGGTGTGCTTGACAAGCAGCACTGCATAGGAGCGCTTGCCATCACGACCTGCTCGGCCTGCCTCCTGATAGTACTCCTCCAAGGAATTGGGTATATCAACATGGACAACGAGCCTGACATCGGGCTTGTCGATTCCCATGCCAAAGGCATTGGTCGCCACCATCACACGACACTGGTCGGTGGTCCACTTGTTCTGCTTGTCCTCCTTGTCCTCCACATAAAGCCCCGCATGATAGAAGTCGGCATGAATACCAGCCCGATTGAGTTCGTCACAAATCTGCTTTGTGCGCTTTCTGGAACGCACATACACGATAGCCGTCCCCGGCACCGAGCGAAGGATGTGAATGAGTTCGGTGACTTTTTCCTCAGCTTCGCGTACTACATAAGACAAATTGTCGCGTGCAAAGCTCATGGAATACACATTGGAGGCTTTGAAAGCCAAGCAATGCTGGATATCCTCAACCACGACAGGAGTGGCTGTAGCCGTCAATGCAAGTACCGGAGCATTAGGGAAAAGTTTACGCACCTGAGCGATGCGCAGAAACGAAGGCCTGAAATCATAACCCCATTGCGAGATGCAATGTGCCTCGTCCACGACAATCAGCGAAACCGGCATCTGGCGCAGATGCTCCAGGAAAGAGCGGGACTGCAACCTCTCGGGCGAGACATAAAGGAACTTACAATTGCCGTACAGGCACTTCTCATAGACGCGGTTCACCTCGCCACGAGAGAGGCCTGCATACAAGTAATTCGCCTTGATGTGCAGGGAGCGCAGACGATCCACCTGGTCTTTCATCAACGAGATGATGGGCGTGACGACAAGCGTCATGCCATCCATGACCATCGTGGGAACCTGAAAAGTGATGGATTTGCCTCCGCCTGTGGGCATCAGGCCCAAGGTGTCACGCCCCTCGAGCACCGAATTGATGATATCCTGCTGGAGCGGCCTGAAAGAATCATATCCCCAATACTTCTTGAGGACATCAAGAATTGCCTTGGGACTGGTCGGCATCCTCGTGCAGTTTTATGGCCTTGACCATGAGTTGCACCGACGAACTGGTGCGATGACGCGTTTCCTCTATCGTGTAACAGATGTCAACGGGCTTGCCTGCCTTGAGGGCATCACTGAAACCTGCCTGGCCAAAAGCGATGGCGTTGAGCACCTTGTTGCCCTCCTCGTCACGCAGGTCAAGCTTGATGTGCTCCATTTTCTTACCGACCACCTTGCTGGTGCCGATGTCATAGACCCCTCGTGTGATGAAGACAGGCTTGCTGTTGCCGGGGCCATAGGGGTTGAGCATGCGCAAGTAACGCAGCAACGCACCATTGATGTCACTGAACTTGATCTCGCAGTCAATGTCCATAGCGGGTGTCACCTGCTCGTCATGGATGTGCTGCTCGACGTACTCGGTGAGACGGCGACGGAATTCAGGAATATTCTCTTCCTTGATCGACAAACCAACAGCGTTGGTGTGACCGCCAAAGGTCTCCAACAAGTCACGACATGACTTGATGGCAGTATAGACATCGAAACCGCGCACCGAGCGTGATGAACCCGTCGCGATGCCGTCGGCATAATAAGTCAGCACCACCGATGGACGGAAGTACAACTCGGCCAAGCGAGCGGCCACAATCCCGATAACACCCTTGTGCCAGTTACGGTCATAGATGACGATGGGTTTCTTGCCGTCAAGGACTTGGGCATGACTCTCGATAATCTCGTTGGCCTCGACCGTCACCTGGCTGTCCAGTTCCTTGCGGTTGCTGTTGTACTGGTCGATGCGCTTGGAAATCTCCATGGCGCTCTGCATGTTGCGTGACACAAGCAGCTCCACTGACTCTTGACCGGACTCCATTCGGCCCGATGCGTTGATGCGCGGACCGATCTTGAAAATGATGTCATTGATAGTCAGCTCATGCCTGTTGAGTCCGCAAGTGCGGATGATGCTGCGCAAACCCACATTCGGGTTATTGTTCAAACGGCGCAGACCGTAGAACATCATCACACGGTTTTCGCCCGTGAGCGGCACGATGTCGGCAGCAATGCTCACAGCCACCAGGTCAAGCATGGCCTCAAGGTTATACATGGACCCCAAGCCGTTACTCTTGGAGAACGCCTGCATGAACTTGAAGCCCACACCACATCCCGACAAGCCCTTGTAGGGATAGTTGTCGTCAACGAGCTTGGGATTCAGGATTGCAGCGGCATCAGGCAAGACGTCATCAGGGACATGGTGGTCACACACAATGAACTCTATGCCTTTCTCCTTGGCATAGGCGATTTCGTCGATTGCCTTAATTCCGCAATCAAGCACAATAATCAAACTTACCCCAATCGATGCAGCATAATCGATGCTCTGTATCGATATTCCATACCCGTCGTCATCACGGGTCGGGATATAGTACTCCAGATTGGAGTAGATGTTTTGAAGATACTTATACACGAGCGCTACGGCCGTGGTACCATCCACGTCGTAGTCTCCATACACCATAATCTTCTCTTTGGCCCCTAACGCCTTGTTCAGCCTTGCCACAGCCTTGTCCATGTTCTTCATCAAGAACGGATCGTGCAACTGTTGGAGTGACGGGTAGAGAAAATCGTGGACATCGTCCGCGGTCTTCAAGCCCCTGAGCACCAACAGCCGAGCGATAGCGGGGCAGTTGGGGAACTGGGCCGCCAACTGCTCTTGGGCAATGCGTTCGTCGGATGTTAGAGGTAAGTAATTCCATTTACTTATCATTATAGTTGTTTTTGTTAATATGCAATAACAGGGGCCCATTACCGCAGAGCAATGAGCTAGTGGAGATAGAAATATATATCGTTGGGGTTCAGTAAATTATGGCACCCACACACACAATTGATTTCGATAATCATCGCCTGGTGCCAATCAACACCCCTTATTTACACCCACAAAATTAGGTAAAAACAACAAGTAATCAAAAAGAAATGCGTTAAATTTTATACAAATTAAACGTTATTACAAAAAATTAACAGCCAATTCTGTTCAGTTTATGTTTTTAGGGGTAAACAAATAACACTCGCATGGACTTCAAGTAATACTTTAAGGTTTTCCTGATGCTCGTCAATCGGAGCTTTCATAAAAAATCACCGACCAGCGATGAAGCCAATCGGTGATCTCTAGAGGTCGCTAGCGGACTCGAACCGCTGTGCCCGGTTTTGCAGACCGGTGACTAAACCACTCATCCAAGCGACCTTTCGTAAATAGCGGTGCAAAATTACTGCCGATTTTTGACTTGTGCAACTTTATCGGCACATTTTTTCGCAGAATTTTTCTCTGGCTTCTGACAAAACTCCTGTAATTTACAACCAGCACAGGCGGTTAGCTTCGTCTTGCGACCATTTAATGCCGCTATAATTGCCCGCACTGCTGCGACCACCGCCGCAGCCACAACCAACCCTACAAGGACGTATTGTAACACATTATTCATATACGCTAGCACGAAAAAGTTATTTTGTCTTGAAATTCTTTTTGACCAGGCCAGACAACTTGGTGGGTGTCGAGTCGGCAGGGTATTCGGTGAAGGGCAACAACGTGTGGCAACCGTTCTTGAACTCACTGCAACCGAATGCAGTGCGTCCCTTGACCAGATGTCCCTTACCGCACACGGGGCAAGGTATTTCCTCAATACTTTTCAGCCGCTGACGCGGTTTCTTGGGCTTTTCGCTCTTGCCTGCAGCCGGAGCCTTAGGTTTGCCTTTATCGCCCGGTTCAACAGCAATGGCTCCTCCGCTGTTGTCGCGCAGCACATTAAGCACGATTTCTCCGATCATTTGCTTGAGTTCATCGATGAATTTTGAGGCGCTGTACTCACCTCGCTCAATTTCACGCAACTTTTTCTCCCACAGACCAGTGAGAGCAGCACTCTTAAGCAATGGTTCATTAATCGTATCAATAAGTTGGATACCGGCCATGGTGGGAGCCAAACTCTTGCGTTCCTTGCGGATATAGCGACGCTTAAACAGAGTCTCGATGATAGCGGCACGCGTCGAAGGACGACCGATGCCGTTCTCCTTCATTGCATCACGCAGCTCCTCATCGTCAACGGTTTTTCCAGCCGTTTCCATAGCGCGCAGCAGGGTGCCCTCGGTGTAGGGTTTAGGCGGTTGTGTGGTTCGCTTGAGCACCGACGGCTCGTGCGGTCCGCTCTCCCCTTTCTCAAAGTGCGGCATCACACCATTATCCTCATCTTCAAGCTTTTGTTTTTCGTCATCCTCTTGGCTCTTGTCACCCGGTTTGTTATAGAGATCACGCCAACCCGGCTTGAGGATTTCCTTGCCGGATGCCTTGAAGCCATACTCACCCACCTCGCCCATCACAGTTGTCGTGTTAAACTCACAATCGGGATAGAAAGCAGCGATAAAACGCAGAGCAATAAGGTGATAGACGCGTTTCTCGTCGGGGGTCATTGCTACGGTAGCGGGATTGACGTTAGTGGGAATAATCGCATGGTGATCAGTGACCTTGCTGTTGTCAAACACTTTTTTGCTCTTGGGTAACTTGTTGAGAGCCAGCACTGGAGCCGTCAGGTTAGCGTAGGGCGCCATTGCCTGCATGATGCCAGGCACCTGAGGATAGATGTCGTCGCTCAGATAGGTAGTGTCCACACGCGGATAGGTGGTCGCCTTTTTCTCATAGAGCGACTGAATGGTCTTTAACGCATCGTCGGCCGACATGCCGAACTTTTTATTGCACTCCACCTGCAGACTCGTCAAGTCAAACAACCGAGGTGGCGCTTCACGGCCTTTCTTGGTCTCGATGGATGTCACCACAAACGGCAACTCGTTGATCTTTGCGACGATATCACTAGCCTCGCCCTCGGTCTTAAATCGTCCGCGAGTGCTGTTAAACGTCACACCACGGTATTTAGTCTTGAGTTCCCAATAGTTCTCGGGCACAAAATTGTCAATTTCGCGCTGACGAGCAACAATCATGGCAAGTGTGGGCGTCTGTACCCTGCCAACTGATAGCACATCGCGCGAGCGTGAATATTTCAGGGTATAAAGGCGAGTGGCATTCATGCCCAGAATCCAGTCACCGATAGCACGCGACAATCCAGCAAAATACAGATTATCAAAGTCTTTGGCGTCTTTCAACTCGTCAAAACCCTTACGAATACTCTCATCGGTCAATGATGAAATCCACAAGCGCTTGACTGGTTTGTCACAACCTGCCTTCTGATACACCCATCGCTGAATGAGTTCGCCCTCTTGCCCAGCATCACCGCAGTTGATAACCTCATCAGCGTTAGCAATCAAGCTCTTGATGACATTAAACTGTTGCTCGATACCCTTATCGTTTTTCAGCTTAATTCCAAAACGTTGCGGTATCATGGGCAGCTGTCCAAGACTCCACCACTTCCATTGGTCGGTATAGTCATTGGGCTCCTTGAGTTCACACAAATGGCCGAAAGTCCACGTCACCTGATAGCCATTTCCTTCAAAATAGCCATCATGCCTGTCATTGGCACCGAGCAACTTGGCGATGTCACGGGCCACGCTGGGTTTCTCAGTAACGCAAACTCTCATTTTTAAAGTATCGCTTTAAGTTAATGGTTTTTATTCTCCTAATTTAAGCCTTTTGGCTTCATTCCAAAGCTCGTCCATCTCGGCAAGTGTCAACTCGTTGATATGGCGTCCTTGTTCATTGGCTTTCTCCTCGATGTAGTTAAAACGGGCAATGAATTTGCGGTTCGTTCTCTCCAGGGCATTATCAGGACGCACGCCATAGAGGCGAGCCGCATTCACCAGCGAGAAAAACAGGTCACCGAATTCTTTTTCGCGGTCAGCCTCATCGTTGCAGCGCAGTTCAGCCTCCACCTCGGCCAGTTCTTCCTTGACCTTGTCCCAAACTTCCTCGCGTTTCTGCCAGTCAAAACCCACATTTGCTGCCTTTTCCTGAACGCGCTCGGCTTTAATGAGAGACGGCAAACTGCGAGGCACTCCGCTGAGCACCATCTTATTACCGTCTTTTTCACTCATCTTGATAAGCTCCCAGTTCTTGAGCACTTGGGCTGCGGTATCAGCCTTCTCATCGCCAAAGACATGCGGATGTCGGTAAATAAGTTTCTCGCACAATGCGTCACACACGTCGGCAATGTCAAACTGACCTTTCTCATCACCAATCTTGGCATAAAAGACAATGTGGAGAAGTACATCGCCCAGCTCTTTACGGATTTTCTCGGTGTCCTCTCCCATGATGGCGTCGGCCAATTCCATGGTTTCCTCAATCGTGTTGGGGCGCAGGCTCTCATTAGTCTGTTTGCGGTCCCACGGGCATTTCACGCGCAACTCGTCAAGGATGTCGAGCAGTCGCCCGAAGGCTTCCAATTTCTTTTCTCGGCTGTTATTAGGCATTACTGTATCAGTTTTTTGATTCTTTGACTGCAAAGGTAGTTATTTTTTCGCTATCAAACGACAGTTTAGTGCATTTTGGTTCACTCTAAAAACAGCAAAGGGGCAACGTGGTTAACGCCGCCCCCTGAAATGATGGCAATGATTAATCAGTTCTTGAGTGAATAGGTCACAGTGGTGACGACGCGCACCTTCTTGATCCATGGCGTGTACTCATCACGGTTCTCAATAGAGAACTGGCCTTGGTCGGCACTCACGATCTTGTTGAGTTTGCTGTGGGAGTTCTTGGCGAACTGCTCGGCCGTAACTTGAGCATTCTCAATGGCTTCCTGCATCATCTTGGGTTTCATCTCCTTGAATGCGACAAACTCATACTGAACTTGGTTCTCATAACTGTCACCAGTAATAGCCACACCCTCACGCAACAGGTCACCCTGCTTGGCGATGAGTTGGCGCACCTGGTCCACATTCTTACTCGTCACGGTAAGCACCGAAGTCACAATGTAGCGGTAGGCCCTGTTACCCGAGTCATACTCGCGCGCGGTCAAGTCAACCACCTGTGGAGCGTTCATGCTGATTTCCGCCTCCTTTACACCACCCTTGATCAAGAACGCCTTGATCTTGGCCTGAGTGGAACCAATGCGCTCATACAAGCCCGGCAAGTCATTGCCCACCTCTTTAGAGACGATGGGCCACGTCACCTTGTCGGCAGGCACCTCCTGCTCGGCGAGACCCTTGACACTGACCTTGCGGTCCTTGCTGGCAAAGTCATCAATGCCAGCCTTGATAAACCAGCCCAATGAGAACACGCTCAGCGCGATGAGGGCTGCCGAAATAATCATCTTCTCTTTCATAATTGTGCTATGAGTTTATGATAAACACTTTAATCGCATCAATAACTGCAAAAAACGCGCCATATTGTGCAAAGGCTGCAAAAAAATGTCGAAAATTTTATTATTTATGTTGTTTTAGCTCTCGAAGGCTCGTGCGAGGGCTTCGGCGCAGCGTTCGCCGTCGATAGCGCTTGATACAATACCGCCGGCATAGCCTGCTCCTTCGCCGCAAGGATATAGTCCCTCGAAGGTGACATGATGCATCAGTTCCAAATCGCGAGGGATGCGCAGGGGAGACGAAGTGCGTGTTTCGACTCCGATGACAGCAGCATCGTTGGTGAGAAAGCCTCGGGCATTCTTGCCGAAAACCTGAAAACCCTTGCGCAAGCGGTTGGCGACAAACGGTGGCATCCACTGGTCGAGTCGCGATGGCTGCACTCCAGGCAGATAGGATGACGGCGGAATATTGCGCGAAGACTTGCCATCAACGAAATCCTTCATCCTCTGGGCCCCTGCAATCAGCGAGTTCCCAGCTTCGGCATAAGCTCGCTGTTCCATGTCGCGTTGAAAATACATCATCGACAGCACACCATATTTTTTATACCGGTCGGGCAAATCCTCGGGATGAAGCTCCACCACCATACCCGAGTTGGCCCAATGCGAACCACGATTGCTGGGCGACATACCATTGACGACAAGTCCATCGGGCTCACTCACAGCAGGCACGACAAAGCCACCAGGGCACATACAGAACGAATACACCCCACGATGGTCCACTTGGGTAACGAAATTATACTCTGCTGCTGGCAAGTACTCGCCACGGCCCAAGACACTATGGTACTGAATCTTGTCGATGATGCGCTGCGGATGCTCCAATCGCACGCCCACTGCAATGCCCTTAGCCTCGACGGTGATGTCGCTGTCATAGAGCATCTGATACACGTCGCGTGCCGAATGGCCTGTCGCGAGAATCACAGGGCCTGAGAAGTTCTCACCACCAGCCGTTTCCACACCAGTCACCTTACCATTTTCAACAATGAGCCGCGTCACACGAGTCTGGAAATGCACCTCACCGCCACAGCGCAGGATGGTCTCACGCATCGCCTTGATGACGCCTGGCAACTTATCACTGCCGATGTGGGGATGCGCATCGATGAGGATATCCTCGCGCGCACCGTGCTGCACAAAGATACCGAGAACACGGTCCACCGAGCCGCGCTTTTTGCTGCGGGTGTAGAGCTTGCCGTCGCTGTAGGCGCCCGCCCCACCCTCGCCGAAACAATAATTGCTCTCGGGGTCAACAACACCCTCGCGCTGGATGCGCGAAGCATCAACACGACGCTCCATCACCTCCTTGCCACGCTCAAGCACGATGGGTTTCACGCCTAACTCAATGAGTTTCAAAGCCGCGAACAACCCACCAGGCCCCATTCCCACAACGATAGCCTGTCGCTTGCCGTCTACCGGCTTGTAGTCGATGGGGGGTACCAGATAGTCTTGAGTCATCGGTTCGTTGATGTAGACCCGCACCTTGAGGTTGACCACCACATTGCGCTGTCGTGCGTCGATGGAGCGTTTCAAAATCCTGATGCCTTGAATACTATCGGCAGGGATATCGTTGTATTTATCAAGGTGGCGGACAAGCTCGCTGTGGCTGGACGCCGCGCGAGGATGCACTCGAAGTTGAAGTTCCTGAATCATGATGTTCTCATTTTTGTGGCACAAAATTAGGGAATTCTTAGCAAATTGGCGTACTTTTGTGGCATAAATCATCACAAGACGCAAACTGACATGAGCGAAAATATGAATCAACGTTGTGGCGTGCTTTTTGACCTTGACGGCGTATTGCTTGACAGCGAGGGTCAATACAGCATCTTCTGGGAAGGCATGGAAAAGGAATACCCGACCGGAATTCCCGAATTCGCCAGCTACATCAAAGGATTTCACCTTACCCGCATCCTGGGCTATTTTTCGGATGACATGGTGCGCAAAGAAGTGTTAGACAAGCTGCTGGAATTTGAGCGCAATATGCGCTTTGAGTTCTTTCCTGGCGCATTGGAGTTCGTTGAACAGTTGCGTGACAACGGTATTCCCATGGCCATCGTCACGTCCAGCGACCGCAAGAAAATGCAAGCCCTATTTGAGCAGCACCCAGCATTCCCCACCATGTTTGACCAAATCATCACGGGCGACATGGTCACCAAAGCCAAACCCGACCCTGAATGTTTCCTTACCGCAGCCCAACAAATCGGGATCGACATCAAGGAATGTATCGTCTTTGAAGACTCGCGCAACGGCTTGATTGCTGCCCGTGATTCGGGCGCCCGTGTCATTGGCGTTGCCACCACCTTGAGTAGAGCCGAGGTCAGTCAGTTGAGTGACTTCACCATTGACGCCGTGTGCCAATTGACTGTCGAGCAGATGCTTTCCTGCCCTCGCAAATGAAAACATGAGGGAAAGAGTCCAAAAGCCACGAAATTCTTTGCTTGATTGCAAAAAACGTTGTACTTTTGTCACACAGATGAAAACCGACCCGAATATTGAAGACTTTGTTGCCAGCAACAATCCCGTTGTGCGCAAATTCAATGAGTATCTTGACGCTCATGGGATGCGCAAAACGACCGAACGCTATGCCATCCTGCAACGCGTGATGAACATCAGCGGTCACTTCACTATCGAGGAGTTGCAACAGCTCATCGAGGGGGACGGTTTTCATGTGAGCCGTTCGACTGTGTATAACACGGTCGAATTGCTGATGGAGGCCAAGATGTTGCGACGCCACGTCTTTGAGGGGATGCAGGCGCAGTATGAACGCATCACCCTGCCCCACACTCACCTGATCTGCACCACTTGCGGAAAGGTCAAGGAAGTGAGGGATCAGAACTTTGCCGCCTTCATGAATGCCCAACGCTTCAATGCGTTCAACAGCGACCATTACTGCCTGTACGTGTATGGCACATGCAGCACATGTGCGCGAAAGCTAAAGCGCTCCCACCAGAGCACCAAAGAGAAGAACAAAAAACGATAATAACTTTTAATCTATTAACACTTTTAAAACCGTTAATTTATCATGGCAAACGTAAAACCGTTTCGTGGCGTAAGACCGCCGAAAGAGTATGTAGAGAAAGTCGCATCCAAGCCCTATGACGTCCTGTCAAGTGAAGAGGCCCGCGCCGAGGCTGGTGACAACGAGATGTGTCTGTATCACATCATCAAGCCTGAAATCGACTTTGAACCCGGCACCGGTGAGCACGAGCCCAAGGTGTATGACAAAGCCGTTGAGAACTTCAAGAAGTTCCAAGACAAAGGTTGGCTTGTTCAAGACGATCAGGACTGCTACTACATTTATGCTCAGACCATGGACGGCCGCACTCAATACGGCTTCGTTGTGGGTGCCAGCGTTGAGGACTACCTCACTGGCCGCATCAAAAAGCATGAGCTGACCCGCCGCGAGAAAGAGGCTGACCGCATGCATCACATCGAGATCAACAACGCCAACATCGAGCCGGTGTTCCTGGCATTCCCCGATAACCGCATCCTTGAAGACATCATCGACCGCACTGCACAGACCCAACCCGAGTATGACTTCGTGAGCGAGGACGGCATCGGCCACACCCTGTGGGTCATCAAGGACAAGGAGACCATCGACACCATCACCAAGGAGTTCGGTGAGATTCCTTACTTGTATATCGCCGACGGTCACCACCGCACCGCTGCCGCTGCCCACGTGGGCGAGGAGAAGGCTAAAGCTGATCCCAACCACAACGGCACCGAGGAGTATAACTACCTGCTGGCAGTTTGCTTCCCGCAGTCACACCTCAAGGTGATGGACTACAACCGCGTGGTCGTTGACCTGAACGGCTATACCGAGGAACAATTCCTGGATAAGGTGCGCGAGCACTTCACCGTCGAGGACATGGGCACCGAGATTTACAAACCCGCCAAGCTGCACAACTTCTCGCTGTATCTGGGTGGCAAGTGGTATTCATTGACCGCCAAGGAAGGCACCTATGACGACAACGACCCCATCGGCGTACTTGACGTGACCATCTCAAGTGACTACATCCTGCGCGACATCCTGGGCATCACCGACTTGCGCACCGACAAGCGCATTGACTTCGTGGGCGGCATCCGCGGCCTGGGCGAATTGAAGCAGCGTGTTGACAGCGGCGAAATGAAGATGGCCTTGGCACTCTATCCCGTGACCATGAAGCAGATCATCGACATCGCCGACAGCGGCAAGATCATGCCTCCCAAGGCCACCTGGTTCGAGCCCAAGCTGCGCTCGGGTCTTATCATCCACAAGTTGGACTAATGAGATATCCAATGGATTCTTAAACAGGAGACTGAAATCCTTAAAAAGCGTTATCGAGGCAATCGATGGCGCTTTTTTTCGTTTTTTTATCAACAACGTCACATTATAATAAAAAAATCACTATCTTTGTAGATTAAAATATAACACAAAAAACATAATAACATAATAACTGAGCTAACTGTATGAAATTCAACGTTCAAAGTAAATTATTGCTCTCGCGTCTGAATGCCGTGAGCAAAGTGGTGAGCAACAACAACGCATTTGCCATCCTCGACAATTTCCTGTTCGAACTCCAAAGCGACCGCCTGGTAGTTACCGGCAGCGACATGGAAACCCGTCTGACCACAAATATTGAAGTGACAGCCGTGGAAGGTACTGGCAAGTTCGCTATTGATGTGAAACGCACCATCAACTCCTTGAAAGAGTTGCCCGACACCGCCCTCAGTTTCGAGATCAATGATGAAACCCTCGCTGTCAAGGTCACTTATCAGAACGGTTACTATGACGCCGTTGCCTTGAACGGTGACGAGTTCCCCGAGAAAGCAGCCAATGCCAACGAAGTGAAGCAGTTCACCCTGCCGTCCAAGAACATTGCCTCGGGTATCGGCCACACCTTGTTCGCTGTCGGAAAAGACGATATGCACCCCCAATTCACGGGCATCTACTGGGACATCAAGCCCGACATGATTGTTTTCGTCGCTAGTGATTCTCACAAGCTTGTGCGCTATCGCCAGACTAACGTGAAACCCGACTTTGAGCGCTCGTTTATCCTGCCCGCAAAACCTGCATCGATTCTTGCCAACATCATCGACCGCAACAGCGAGGAGCCCATCAGCATCACCGTTGATGAAAACAGTGCAACGTTCGAGAACAACGATTTCCAGCTCTCCTGCCGCTTTATCAACGGTCGCTATCCCAATTATAATTCGGTCATCCCCGAGGATAACCCCTTCACCATGGCAGTGGATCGCCTGACGTTGCTGAATGCTGTGCGCCGCGTTGCCGTGTTTGCTAATGTCGGTGGTTTGGTGCGTCTGGATTTGAGCGCCGACCATGTGGTACTCACCGCACAGGATGTGGACCACTCGACAGCGGCCGAGGAGACTATCCAATGTGAATACAACGGCGAGCCCATGAACATCGGGTTCAAGAGTGCCGACGTGGTCGACGTGGTTAGCAACATCGACAGCGAGGGTGTATTCCTCAAACTGCTCGATCCTGCTCGTGCCGGTGTATTCGTGCCCAGTGAGCAACAGCCAGGTGAAGACCTCATCGTGCTGCAGATGCCCATGATGATCTAGTCAATAGACACACTATTCACTAGTTTCTGAACCACTATCCTGATTTGATATGGAATTGAATCTGAAACGTCCTCTTGTGGTCTTTGACCTGGAATCAACTGGATTGAACATCACCGAGGACCGCATCATCGAGTTGTCCTATGTCAAGGTTTTTCCCGACGGGCATGAAGAGGCAAAGACCTACCGCTTCAACCCCGAGAAGGAGATTCCCGAACAGGCCATCAAGGTGCATGGCATCACCAATGACATGCTCGTGGGAGAGCCCACGTTCAAAGAGCGTGCGCATGATATCGCACACGTGTTTGAAGGCAGCGACATCGCTGGTTTCAACAGCAACCACTTTGACATTCCCCTGCTTGCCCAGGAGATGGGCAAGGCCGGAGTGCAGTTTGACCCGTCACAGCACAAGTTCATTGATGTGCAGACCATCTACCACAAACGCGAAAAGCGCGACCTGGAGGCTGCATGCCTGTTCTACTGCGGACATCCGATGGAGAATCATCACTCGGCCGAGGACGACGCAAGGACAACTCTCGAGGTGCTTAAAGCACAACTCGACCATTATGCTAATGATGCCGAGCCCTTGCAGAACGATGTTGAATTCCTGTCACAGTACTCGTCCCACAACCGCAATGTTGACCTTGCTGGCCGCATCATTCTTAACGAGCAGAAGCAGCCCGTTTTCAACTTCGGCAAGCACAAGGGAAAACTGGTGGAAGACGTGTTCACCAAACTCGACCTCGGGTATTATGACTGGATGATGAAGAGTGACTTTGCCGAGAACACCAAGCAAGTCATCACCAAACTATATATCCAATTCAAGAAAAAATAAGCAACTTTTTATCAGACACATCATGTTAGCAGGCAAGCACATCATCCTGGGCATCACCGGTGGTATCGCCGCCTACAAGTGTGCCACCCTCACGCGGTTGCTGGTCAAGGCCGGTGCCGAGGTGCAGGTCATCATGACCCCCAATGCCAAGCAGTTCATCCAACCGCTCACCCTATCCACTTTGAGCGGCAAACCCGTAATCAGCGAGTTCTTCACCGCCAATACGGGTCAATGGAACAGCCACGTTGACTTGGGGTTGTGGGCCGATGCGCTCATCATCGCCCCGGCAACGGCATCCACTATCGGCAAGATGGCTCACGGAGTCGCCGACAACATGCTGGTGACAACCTATCTATCGGCCAAAGCTCCCGTGTTTATTGCCCCGGCAATGGATTTGGACATGATGCGCCATCCGAGCACTGTGCGCAATCTTGAATTATTGCGCAGTTACGGCAATCACATCATCGAACCTGCCGAGGGCGAGCTTGCCAGCCACCTCATCGGCAAGGGACGGATGGAAGAGCCTGAGAACATCGTCAAAGCACTTGACGACTTCTTCAGTAGGGGCGAAGACTTGCAGGGCAAACGCGTGCTCATCACTGCCGGCCCCACTGTCGAAAAGATAGATCCGGTTCGTTACATCAGCAACTTCTCCTCAGGCAAGATGGGCTTTGCCCTTGCTGAGGAATGCGCTAGCCGCGGCGCCCAAGTGACGCTTGTCGCCGGTCCTGTCACACTCAAGACGCACAACAGCCTCATTGAGCGCATTGACGTGACCACAGCCGTTGAAATGCACGATGCCGTCATGCAGGCACTGCCCCAAAGCGATGCCATTATCCTGTGTGCCGCTGTCGCTGACTACCGTGTGGAAAACGTCGCTGACAGCAAGATTAAACGCGAAAAGACCGAAAATCCCGTCATTCAACTCACGCCCAACCCCGACATCGCCCGTGCCGTTGGACAAGCTAAGCGGCAAGATCAGGTGAGTGTGGGTTTTGCACTGGAAACCGATAATGAAACCGTCAACGCACAAGGTAAACTCGAACGCAAGAATTTGAATTTCATCGTCATGAACTCCTTGCGTGACAAGAATGCCGGATTCCAAGTCGACACGAACAAGGTGACCATCTTCACCGACAAGGGAGAGATTATCGACGGAGAGTGCAAGAGCAAACGAGACGTTGCTCGAGACATTATTGATGTTTTACACAAGTATCTGTCAAAGACATGAAAAATAGATTATTGCTATTCATCATCACTGCGTTGTTGTTCTCCTTCAGCGCAGTTGCTGATGAAGAAGCCACTGAACTGAATTGTGAAGTGGAAGTCAACTCCGACAAGATAACTAACGGAAGTAAAGAAATCTTCAAGGAGCTCAAGCAATCCATCACCGACTACATGAACACTACCAAATGGACCAACGCGACATTTGGCTATAACGAGAGAATATACTGCAAACTGATGCTCACGCTCAGCTCGTGGGACGATGCCACCGGATTGATGAAAGGCGACTTGCAGATCCAGTCTCAACGTCCAGTGTTCAACAGCTCATACACCACCGCCGTCATCAACTTCAGGGACACAAAGGTGGATTTCCACTTCGAAACAGGGCAACAACTCGTATTCTCGGAGTTGGAAATGGAGGATAATCTCACTGCAATCCTCAATTTCTGGGCCTACATGATCATCGGCATGGATTTTGACACCTTTGAACTGAACGGTGGCACCCCGTACTATGAACGCGCTGCACAAGTAGTGCGTCTGGCTCAAAGCTCAGGCGAGAGCGGTTGGAAAGCCTTTGAGGACAACACTAACCGCAGCGCTGTGCTGAGTGCTTTCACCGAAAACAACACCGCTGCGATTCACCAGATGCTCTATGACTATCACCGCATGGGTCTTGACCAGATGGTAGTGACCGTGGACAAAGGGCGCTCGGCCATTACTCACACGCTGGAAAACCTTGCAAAAATTTATGATGTAGCACCGATGTCGGTGTGCCTGACCATGTTCAAAGACGCCAAACTCGATGAACTTGTCAACATCTACAGCAAGGCCAACGCCACCGAGAAAGAGAACGTCTATGAGATGCTCTATCAGGTGTATCCCAGCGAGGCCACACGACTTGACAACATCAAGAAAACTGAAAATTGACGCTCGTTCAACCCAATGATCAAGCGACTGCACATTTCAAACTATGCACTCATCGACACACTCGATATCGGGTTTGCCGAAGGGTTGACCATTATCACCGGTGAGACCGGTGCCGGCAAGTCCATCATCCTGGGCGCCCTGTCACTCATCCTGGGCGAAAGAGCCGACAGCAAGGCTATCCGTGACACATCGGCAAAGACCATCGTTGAAGCAACATTCGACATCACAGGCTATCAATTAGAGCCGTTCTTCAAGGAGAATGACATCGATTGGTTTGAAAGCGAGTGTCTGTTGAGGCGTGAATTGTCACCTAACGGCCGTTCACGCGCTTTCATCAACGACACGCCGGTGCAACTCAATGTATTGCGCGAATTGAGCACCCGTCTGCTTGACATCCACTCACAACACAGCAACATGCTGCTGTCCAACCCCGCTTTCCAGTTGTCCATTCTAGACAGTCTTGCTGCTAATGACATTTTGCTGAACGATTATCGCAAAGCCTACCAAAGTTATCGCGATACGTTGGCAAAACTGGAGAACACCAGAAGGGACATCGAGAAACTGCGCAACGATGAAGACTACATCAGATTCCAGCTCAACCAATTGCAGGCCATGCAACTGCAACCCGACGAGGATCAAGAGTTGGAAGCCTTGCAGAACAAGCTCAGCAATGTCACATGGCTGAAAGAAAGCTTGTGGAACGTTGAAAACGAGTTGAACAACAATGAGAATAACATCCTTGAGCGCCTCTCGGCGATAGCTGCGCAACTTGAGGAGGCCGAACGCAACCTCCCCGAAATTGCCGGAACACATGAACGCGTGCGCACAGCCCTGATCGACCTGAAGGATATCGCCCACAGCGTGAGTGCGACAGTCGAGACCTTGGAGGATGACCCAGCGGCATTAGCGCGCGTGGATGAACGATTGAGCAACATATATGCACTTGAGCACAAACATAACGCGCAAGGAGTCAACCAATTAATTGAGATTCAGCAAAATTTCGAAAAGCAGCTGAACGAGATTGAACACAACGATGGCATCCTTGCCGAGTTGGAAGCGCTGGTGCAGACCCACCGCTCAACAGCATTGAAAATAGCTGAACATCTCTCGGCCAAACGTCATGAAGCAGCCCGCAGTTTCGGTAAAGAACTGCTGGACATGGCGGCACCATTGGGCATGAAGAACATCGCCTTTGACGTTGAGTTCAATACCACCGACCTGACCGAGAGCGGAATCGATCGTGTGGAGTTCATCATGGCGTTCAACAAGAACCAACGTCCCATGCCCGTGAAGGATACCGCCTCGGGTGGCGAGATATCCCGCGTGATGTTGTGCATCAAGACGATTGTCGCCAGCCACATCAAGTTGCCAAGCATCATCTTTGACGAGGTGGACACTGGTGTGAGCGGCGATATCGCCAACCGAATCGGCGAAATGATGGCCGAAATCGCTGACAACATTCAGGTAATCGCCATCACTCACCTGCCCCAGGTGGCGGCCCACGGCAAACATCACTTGCGTGTGTTCAAGACCGACACCGATGTAGAGACGCTCACGCGTGTCGAGCAGCTTGACGAACAAGAACGTGTCATGGAGGTTGCACGCATGTTAAGTGGCAAGGGCCTTGATCAGGCTGCCATCGAAAACGCCAAATCACTCATCAGTCATAATACTAAAACAACGAATACAAAATGATAGACAAGAGCCAATACATCTACGGCATCCATGCTGTGCTTGAAGCCATTGAGGCCGGCAAAGACATCGACAAGATCCTGTTGAGCAAGACCCTGAATACCGAGACGGCCCAAATGATCACCGACGGGGCTCGCGCTTTGCGCATTCCGGTGCAACGCGTTCCCGTACAGAAAATCGATCGCATCACCCGTCGCAACCACCAGGGCGTGCTGGCCATGATGGCCGCAGTGACCTATTACCGTGTCGAGGACCTGGTGCCGCAGCTGTTCGATAACGGAGAGAACCCGTTTGTCGTGGTTCTTGACGGAGTTACCGATGTGCGCAACTTCGGTGCTGTGGCACGCACTTGTGAATGTGCCGGTGTGAGTGCCATTGTCATTCCTGACCATGAGAGCGTGAGTGTCAACGCCGACGCAGTCAAGACATCGGCAGGAGCGCTGAACTATCTGCCCGTGTGCCGCGAGCGCAATCTCGTGAAAGCGGTGAAGCTGTTGCGTGACAGCGGTTTCAAGGTTGTGGGCACGAGCGACAAGAGCAAGGTATCCTATACCAACGACAATTACACCGGACCTGTCGCCATCGTGCTGGGTGCCGAGGATAAAGGTGTCTCGCCCGATATCATGAAGCTGTGCGATGCTCAAGTTTTCATCCCCGAGTTCGGTCACATCAACTCCCTTAACGTGTCGGTTGCCGGTGGCATCATGATTTATGAAGTCGTGAGACAACGCCTCGGTGATAACCAGGAAGTGAATTAACTCGCGTTTTAGTTGCCCGCACTATGAATTATCGTTAATTTTGCAATTTCAAACTTTGACAATATGATCAACCGCGTACTCATCCGAACAAAAGTAGTACAAAACCTGTACTCCTATATGCTTACCCGTCCCGATTGCACCCTGTCGACCGCCCTCAAAGGGCTGGACGCGTGCCTGGACAAGACCTATGAACTGTATCACTACTTGTTGAGGTTACCTGTGGAGTTGACCCACATCCAGGATGTGCGTCTCGACGAGGCCCGTCACAAATATCTGCCCACCGAGGAGGATCTCAATCCCAACATGAAGTTCGTCAACAACAGGCTTGTTGAAAGTCTTGCGTCAGACGAGCAGTTGCAGCAGTTTGCCCAGGACCACACCGTGACCTGGAACGATGACCCCATCTTTGAGCGCCTGATACTCGACAAAGTGCTCAAGAGTGACATCTACAACGACTACATGAATTCTCCCGAGGATAGCTTTGAAGCCGACAGCCAACTGTGGCAACAATTGATGAAACAAGTCATCCTGCCCGACGAGAACATGTCGGACGCCATCGAACAAAGGTCACTCTTCTGGACCGAGGACGATGTGGACTTGCTGGGACAGTTTGTTTGCAAAACCTTCAGACGCATCGCCGAGGGCGATGAGAACGCTATTCTGCCCATGTTCAAGGATGAGGAGGACAGCGAGTTCGGTCGGGAATTGTTCAAAGCCGCTGTGACGATGATGCCAGATAGCAATACCATTATTGATGAACTGGTGCAAGAGAGCCGTTGGGACAGTGACCGCATCGTGCTCATGGACCGTATCATCATGTGCACTGCGCTTGCCGAGTTGCGCACTTTTGACAAGATTCCAATCTCGGTGACACTGAACGAATACATCGAGCTGGCCAAGAACTTCAGCACCGCTGGCAGCGGCCAGTTTGTAAACGGCATCCTCAACAACGCCGTCAAGCTGTTGCGCAAGGAAGGCAAGCTCCTTAAACGATAACTCAAATAAAGAATAACAATATCAACTGATTAAAACTACAACATTATGCTTTACACGATTTTATTACAGGCAGCGCCTAGTGGTGCCGGCGGAGCTGGTTGGAGCAGCATGCTCATGATTATCCTGATCATTGCAATATTTTATTTCTTCATGATTGCACCGCAGCAGAAGAAGCAGAAAAAGATCAATGCCTTCCGCGACAGTCTCCAGAAGGGTGACAAGGTGATGACTGCTGGTGGCATCTATGGCCGCATCCGCGAAATCAAGGACAACTACGTCATGCTGGAAATCGACAACAATGTGACCATCAAAATCGACAAGAACTCCATCTATCAGTCGATGCAGGATGTTGTCGAGACTGGCAGTGATGTAAAGAAATAACCACTAAACAGATCAGCTAAATCAGGTAATCGTCATGAAGCTCCTAGAAAAGATGCGAGACCGCTTCAAAGGGTCGCAACGCACGAGGTCGATCTTCCTCTACCTCACGTTTGTGGCTATCTCGGCCGTGTTCTGGAGTTTCCTGACGTTTAACCAGGACGTGCAGATGGACCTGGAGGTGCCCGTCGAGATGAACCTTCCCGACAATGTGCACCTGCTGTCCAAAGTGCCTGACACGCTCACTGTCACCGTGCGTGACCGCGGTTATCGGTTCTTCTCTTACATCTTTCACAATACACCCACCTTGACACTGCGTCTCAGTGACTACAGCGACGGCAACGGGAACTTCAAGATTGATCAAGCAAACCTGAGAAAAGCGATCATGCCCATTTTATACAGGAGCGTATCGATCATCAACGTGCTCCCCGAGTCCATCACCTTGCGGTACACCGACCTGCCAGGCAAGAAAGTTCCCATCAAAACAGATATCCTGGTGGAACCACGCGAGGGATATACCCTGTACGGCGCATTGATTCAGAGTCAAGACTCGGTATTGGTGTTCAGTGACGCGAAGACCTTGAGTGAGATCAATGAGGTTTACACCTATCATGTTGAGGTCACCGACTTGACCGACACCTTGCGCCGCAAAGTGACCATTGCGCCCATCAACAATGCAGTCGTCGAGCCTCGTGCCATCGACATCATGGTGCCCATCGAGAAACTCATCACCCAGACGCGGTCGGTGAAAATTGCTGTCCGCAACGCGCCAGCAGGGATCAAGATGTTATTGTTCCCAGGTGATGTGGACGTGACTTATCGCTCACCAGCGAGCCGCATTAGCGATGAGTCGGGTATCACCGCTGTGGTAGACTATAATTCCATCGGTACCACACCAGGAAGCAACAAACTCAAGGTGAGTATTGGAGAAATACCTGCAGCCTACCAGGACGTGAAACTCTCACATGACAGTGTGGAGTACATCATCGAGAAACACTGACATGAAACTGATTGCTATCACTGGAGGTATCGGCAGTGGCAAGAGTGTGGTGTCACGCATGCTGCAAGTCATGGGCTACAACGTGTATGACTGTGACAGTCGTGCCAAGTCGCTGATGGCACATGATCCAGATGTGCGTCGCCAACTGACAGAGGCCTTCGGACCGGAGACTTATCAAGCCGATGGCAGCATCAATCGTGCATAC
Organism: uncultured Bacteroidales bacterium; assembly: GCA_902784675.1. Classification (GTDB taxonomy): domain Bacteria; phylum Bacteroidota; class Bacteroidia; order Bacteroidales; family Muribaculaceae; genus Sodaliphilus. The sequence continues at coordinate 26,682 of CACZVR010000010.1, forward strand.
CTCAGCGAGGTCGCCTTTGCTGACGATTTATCGCGGGCAAGACTCAACGGCATTGTCCACCCTGCTACAGCACGCGATATGTGCCGTTGGGCCGAAGAGCAGCGCCAGCAAGGAGCCGACATGGCATTTGTCGAAACCGCGTTGTTGCGCACTGCAGGCCTGGACCGCTTGATGGATGAGGTGTGGCATGTGACAGCGCCAACCGATGTGCGCATCAAGCGCGTGATGGCTCGCAACGGGTTGACCGCCTTGCAAGTTCAGTCCAGAATTGCCTCGCAGACCGCCGAAGAAGAAGTCACCGCTGGTGAACACGTCATTGTCAACGATGGCGACACTTCCTTGCTCGCCCAAGTACTAAAGCTGATTGAACAAAACAAGTAACTAATTAATAATAATCATATTAATACTATCATTATTTTATTATGCTGAAGAAAATTTTATCTATTTCAGGACGTCCCGGACTCTTCAAGCTTGTGGCTTACGGAAAGAACATGTTGCTCGTTGAGGGCCTTGCTGACGGCAAGCGTCTGCCCATCCATTCTCGCGAACGCGTGATGTCGCTGGGTGACATCTCGATTTACACCGAGGGCGAGGATGTGCCTTTGAGCCAAGTATTGGAGAACGTGGGCAAGAAATTCGAGAACAAAGCTATCGACACCAAAGCATACAGCACACCCGATCAACTCCATGAATTCATGGGCTCGGTGCTCGAGAACTGGGATAGCGAACGTGTCCACAACAGTGACATCAAGAAAGTCATCGCGTGGTATAACATCCTTGTGGAGAACGGTATCACTGACTTCACCGCCAAGGGCGAAGAGGAGGAAAATACCGAGGACACTCCCGCCACCGAAGAATAAGCTTTTAGCTGAAACGCTATGGCAATAAAAAAGATACTCTACCTGGCAGCGGCGATACTCTTGTCGCTGCCGGTGGTATCTTGCCGTAGCACCAGCTGCAACACACACACCTATCGCCCCTATCACGAACGTCGCAACCGTGGCGGGGCTCCAAATGACGACATCTCATCCACGACCGACAGCCATACGCCTGTTCCAGGCGGCTATGGTCTGGTTGACGAGAAATGGGCAGCACTTGACGTCAAACTTGGGCGCCACGACAACAAGAAGCTCTATAAGGAACTCAAGAGCTGGTTGGGAACGCCATACGCCCACGCCGGGCAGGACAAGGGCACAGGAACCGACTGCTCAGGTATGGTGATGATGGTTTATCAAGAGGTTTACGGCATCAAGCTCAACCGCAACTCGGCCAAGATGCTTGAGCAGAACTGCCGAGTCATTGACCTTGATGACCTCAAGGAGGGAGATTTGGTCTTCTTCTGCACCAGCAGTGATGGGCGCGTCTCACATGTAGGCATCTATCTCAAGGAGAACAAGTTCGTGCATGCATCATCGTCTCGCGGTGTCATTGTCGATGACCTGCGGCAAAACTACTATGCCACCCACTTCCACTCGGCTGGACGCGTCACCACGCGCAAGTGATAGCACAAAAGACAAGACACTAACGGCAATCTGTTGCTTTGCAGCAGATTGTTTTTGTTTTTTCCCCGAGGCAGAGCCTCGGACCACGGGACAGTCTACAGTTTGAGGTGACGCCAAAGAGGGCGTGGGAGGCGACGCCAAAGGGCTGTCAACACGCTGTATCGCCAGTCAATGACCTTGACGTGGCGCTTGTTTTTCAAGGCCTTGACAATTTGACGTGCTGTATTCTCGGGCTTGAGCATCATGGGGTAACGGAAGTCACCGGCAAGCAGGTCGGTATTGACAAAGCCAGGACGGATGTCGGTGAAACGGATTTTAAGACCGCGAGCATTGGCTTGCTGCTCAAGAGCCTGGAGATAGACATTCTGCATCGCCTTGGTAGCCGAATAAGAGGGTGCAGGGCCGAGCCCCTTGGTGCCAGCGATCGAGGTAATGGCTGCGATGTGGCCCTCGCCACGCTCGGCAAAGTATCGGTAGGCCTCCCCTATCATACGAGTAAAGCCCATGCCGTTGGTATTGACCGTGTTCAGTTCTATTTCGGGTTCCAACTGTCGATTCTGTTTACCAATACCCGAGGAGTAGAAGAACAGGTCCATTCCTCCAAGACGATCAATGAGCGAACGCAATCGTTGAGGCGCATCATCGGCAGTGACATCAATGGCTTCCACCTCTACCCTATCGGGCACTAACTGCTTCAAATCCATCAAGCGGTCCACACGACGTGCGGCCACACCCAGAGTGCACCCCTCGGCAAGCAGCAGTTTTACCACTTCCTTTCCCATGCCTGACGAGGCACCGACAATTATAACCTTTTTCAATTATTCAGAAGTATTGTTGATGTCTAGTTGCTGACGGACGCTCTCAGCGTGAATAGCCTCCATGACTTGTTTCACAAATTCACTGGGCAGTCCTAAGGCTGATGCCAGTTTGATGCGCTCGTTGATGACTGATTGATAGCGTGCAGGCTGAACGATGCGCAGATTGTGGGCTTTCTTAAAACTTCCTATTTCGCGCGACACACCCATGCGACGAGCTAGCACGGCAAGCAAATCGCGGTCACAATCGTCAATCTGCTGTCGCAACAAGGCCAGTTCATCCTCGATGGGCACACCAGAACGGATAACCAAGTTGCCGAGGAGTTTTTTCAGATCATTAGGAGTGATTTGTTGGGCGCTGTCGCTCAAGGCTTGGTCGGGATTGCAATGAGACTCAATCATCAAACCATCAAAACCCATATCTAATGCTTGTTGTGAGAGGGACTTAACAAATTCTCTCTTACCACCGATGTGTGACGGGTCACACAGAATCGTCAGTTCAGGGACACAGCGACGCAACTCGAATGGGATGTGCCATTGCGGGTCATTGCGATAAAAATGCGCACCAGCCGAGCTGAAACCACGATGCACGGCCCCCAAACGGGTGACACCGGCATAGGCCAAGCGTTGCAATGCCCCCAGCCACAAATCAAGGTCGGGATTCAGCGGGTTTTTTACCAATACAATCACCTTGTCATTGCCATGCAACACATCGGCAATATCCTGCATAGCAAAGGTATTAGCTGTGGTGCGAGCACCAATCCACAGGACATCAACACCCGCATCCAAAGCGGCATGCACATGATCGACAGTTGCCACCTCGGTTGCAATCGTCATGCCTGTCTCTTGCTTGACCCGACGGAGCCACGTCAAGCCAGCATCACCCACACCCTCAAAACCGCCGGGCATGGTGCGCGGTTTCCAGATGCCTGCTCTGAACACCTTTACACCGATGGCACTCAACGCCCTGGCGGCGTCAAGTGTCTGCTGTTCGGACTCAGCACTGCACGGCCCTGCAATGATCAAGGGTTCCCCAAGATCATGCAAGGGCACTATATCCTGTAAAGAGCGGGTTGGCATCAGCAGGCCTTAAAGCTCATATCCAGGGACTTGATGGAGTGAGTGAGAGCCCCCACCGAGATGTAGTCCACACAACACTCGCCATAGGCGCGGAGGGTGTCGATGGTGATGCCACCACTGGACTCGGTCTCTACCCTGCCATTGATGATTTCTACCGCCTTGCGGGTGTTCTCAACAGTGAAATTGTCGAGCATCACGCGATCCACGCCACCGTGGTCAAGCACTTGCTGCAACTCGTCGAAATTGCGGACTTCAATCTCAATTTTCAAGTCCTTGCCGTTATCCTTGCACCATTGACGAGCCTTTTCAATAGCGGGCACGATGCCACCGGCAAAATCCACATGGTTATCCTTGAGCAGAATCATGTCGAACAAACCGATGCGATGATTGCAGCCACCGCCAATCTTGACGGCTTCTTTTTCCAGGATGCGCATTCCCGGCGTGGTCTTGCGAGTGTCAAGCACACGAGTTTTGAGGCCTTCCAGGCACTTGGCATAGCGTGCCGTGGTTGTTGCCACACCGCTCATGCGTTGCATGATGTTGAGCATCAAGCGCTCGGTCTGCAACAACGAGCGCACCTTTCCGGTCACCACAAAGGCGATATCGCCGGGCTTGACATGGGCGCCATCCTCGATCATGACCTCCATCTGCAACTCGGGGTCAAATCTCTCGAACACACGTCGCGCGATTTCAACGCCAGCCAGGATGCCTTCTTCTTTCACAATCAGGCGCTGACGTCCCATCTCGTCATCAGGGATGCAGCACAGTGTTGTAGCGTCACCGTCACCGATATCCTCGGCAAAGGCCAGATCAATCAATCCGTCAATCAGTTCTTCTCTTGTCTTCATAAAAACTTTTATTTAATTATTTTCTTGACTACAAAAGTAGGGAAATTTCGGTGGATTATCTAATTTTGTGGCCAAAAACATTCAAAAATATCGAAAATGAAGATCACTCTCGCTGTTGTCGGTAAAACCGAGGTGGGCTTTGTGCGCCAAGGCATTGAGGAGTACGTGAAACGGTTGCAGCACTATGTGACCTTTAACATTCAATACATTGGGGACGCGCGCAACACCCGCAACATGAGCGAAGCGCAACAAAAGGTTGCTGAGGGCAAAGCTTTGCTATCAACGCTTGAGAGCAGCGACCATGTGGTGCTGCTTGACGAACACGGCACTGAACGCACGTCGATGGAGTACAGTCAATGGTTGCAACGTCGCATGGCAAGCGGCAGCAAACGGCTTGTGTTCGTTGTGGGAGGACCATACGGATTCTCACAGGAGGTGTATGACCGTGCCAACGAGAAGATATCACTGAGCAAAATGACGTTTCCCCACGAGCTGGTGCGACTGATCTTTGTGGAGCAATTATACCGTGCCTTCACGATATTGCGTCATGAGCCCTATCATCATGAATAAAATGAGGAATAACTATGAAGAGTAGAATATTGATCCTATTGGTTGTACTGTCATCACTGATGGTCGACGGAAAGTCCTATTTCAACACGGTGAGCAACAACTTCGGCGGGCTGTTTGCCCATCCTGGGATGCGGATGCAAGGCCGCTACAAGGCTATCGATGGAGAATGGCTAATTGAGGAGAACGCCACCATGGGAACTGCTGTGAGCCTGGACACGACGAACATCACCAGTACCGCTTACCGTTATCAACTTCGCTTGGCCAACCTCAATAACAAGCAGGGCAAGACGCGTGCTATCAAGAACCCCATGACAGGCGACAAAACAACGCTGACCAGCTTTGATTGGGGATTGGTCTTCAACTTCGACGACATGGGCGACTATTGCGCCGTTGTGCTCAGTTGCGACAACAGCACCCCGTTTGATGACATCACCGATCAACGGACGATGCAGGTTAAACTCATTCAGCGCAAGGGACAGTCGACCATTGAGTTGGCCCAGGCCACACTGTCCAAGGGTGTTGCACTCGAGGACGGGATGAACACGCTGTGCGTCGATGTTGATGACCGCGGTGTAAACGTATCCATCGGAAAAGACGAGCTGCAGCATGTGCTGGAGGCCCCTATTACACGTCCTGATGGAGCTGTAACTGTGGGATACCTTGTCGGACCCGGGTCGCGTGTCGCTATTGAACGTGCTGTACTCACCATTGAAAATGAGAAACAAGTTGCACCGACGTCGAGATGGACACGCGAAGCACTTGACGAGTACTTTAATGTCACAAGTGATCCATTGGAAGGCTATTGGAAGTATCTGGACCGTGACATGACTGACGAGTGGCTACGTCTGGGCGGTCGCTACACCCTCGCCGTTGTGCGTGCCGACGACGGCTATGACCTGATATACATCGACGGTGCACAGGTCAAGAAATCGATGTGGCACGAGGGGATGTTGAAGGGTCACATGACCAAGACCATCTTCAGCGGGAACTATGACGCAACCTGGATAGACGCCAC
>CACZVR010000011.1 GCA_902784675.1 uncultured Bacteroidales bacterium
GTAGTCGTCGAGTTGCGTGTTCTCGTTGAAGATGCAGTCCTTCCAGGGTTCGTTTTCACCGAGATTGGGGGTGCGGTAACTGTAGATGTTCATGGTAATCAAATTTTATTTTAGTTGTTAATAATGAGGGCCGTGACAAGTCACGGCACGGGGGACCGGGCGGGCGTGGGGCTGCGAGGCAGAGCCTCGCAATACCCCGACGGAACGGCCGTGTGGCAAAGGTAATGGACGCAAAGAGTGTTGTCCATGTCAAAAAGTTTTTTTTTGAGATGTGCAATCGTTTGCGTTGTTTTTTTGAGGATGAGGTGGTGACATTATTAATCATGTGGGTGGGAATGAGTAATTTTGGGACAGCAAAAGAACCTCAGGGCCTGGTGCCCTGCACCCATCGGAATAACCAAATCATTCAAACCATAACTTTAAGAACTGCAGATTATGAGAAAGACGTTTACATTATTATTGTCGCTTGTGGTGTCGTTGCTGACGCTGCAAGCGGGCGCCCAGATGTATATCGTGGGTGATGGGCCGTTTGGTGGCTGGAACCCGGCCGGTGGCGTGAGAATGGATATCAACGGCACCGCAGACGGGACGTACAAATTGACGACGACCATCAGCGGCGACGTGTATTTTGTGTTTGCCGACGGGCTGGCCGCATCGGATGATGATTGGGCCACGTTCAACAGCCAGTATCGTTATGGTCCTGCCAATGGCGACCAGCCGGTTCCTGTAGATGGTACCTGGACGAGCACGAGCAAGGCCGGTGACCATGGCGCCTATACCTTCACGGGCGATGGCTCGCAGTATGAGTTCACGTTCGACACCATCAACAAGCGTTTCAAGATCAGCACTGGTGGCGGAACTCCCGTCGTTCCTTTCACGGGCGAAGTTTACATGCTTGGAGAGGTGGAAGGCCACAGCTGGGCTCCCAATGTGGGCGTGCCGATGAGTTCTACCGACGGCAACACGTTCACCGCCACGGTGACCTTTAACGGCGAACACAGCGAGGAAGACGCCGACGTGAGCTATTTCTCGTTCACGACCAAGCTGGGTGCTGACGGAGAGGACTGGGCTAGCATCCATGATTATCGTCTCTCGCCCATTGCTGACGAGGGTACGGATTTCTGGGTGACCTCGTCGATGCTGGGTCATCCCATCCAACTGAATGAGATGGGTGTGAACGTGGATGTGGCTTTCCGCATTCCCGCAGGCACCTATACCGTCACTGTTGACGTGAGCGGTCGCACATGTGTCATCACGCGCCAGTCGGGCGGCGGTCCCGCTGCCGGCAAGGGTTGGCCCGCGATGTATGGCGGCGTGATGTTGCAGGGTTTCTACTGGGACAGCTACAGGGCCACACGCTGGAACACGCTGACCGAGAATGCTCAGGACTTGTGCCAATACTTTGATGTGGTGTGGGTTCCCAACTCGGGCAGTGTTGACGCTAACGGCATGGCCGAGAGCATGGGTTACATGCCCGTGTATTGGCTGAAGCACAACACCTGTTTCGGCACCGAGTCGCAGCTGCGCGACATGATTTCGACCTTCCATGCACACAACACCAGCGTGCTCATGGACATGGTCATCAACCACAAGAGCGGCAAGACCGGCTGGGTGGATCTGGCCAATGAGACCGTTACAGGTCCAGTTACCGGCGAGACCTACAGCATGACGTGGTCGCTTGCCGACATCTGCCGTACCGACGAGTGCACCGGCGCAGGCTATAATGCCACCGGCGCTGCCGACGAGGGCGAGGACTTTGACGGTAGCCGTGACCTGGACCACACCAGCGCCAACGTGCAGCAGAACGTGCGCACCTATCAGCAATACCTGATGAAGGAGCTGGGCTATGACGGTTTCCGCTATGACATGTGCAAGGGTTATTCGGGCTACTATGTGGGCTTGTATAATCAGGCCTCGGAGCCCACATTCTCGGTGGGTGAGTATTGGGACGGCAATGCCGAGACCCTGCGCTGGTGGCTGAACCAGACCAAGCAGGACGATCGCATCCAGACGGCTGTGTTCGACTTTGCGTTGAAGTATCCGATGCAGAGCGCCTTCAGCAGCGGCAACTGGAGTGCCTTGAACGACAAGGGCTTGGCGGGTGATCCCGACTATCAGCGTTACTCGGTGACCTTTGTCGACAACCACGACACGGGCCAAAGCTCAAACTATGACTGCCTGAAGACCAACATCATGCCCGCCAACGCCTTCATCCTGACGATGCCCGGCACCCCGTGCGTCTTCTACAAGCACTATCTCGTTTATACCGACGAAATCAACAACTGCATCAAGGCTCGTCGCGCTGCCGGTGTCCACAACCAGAGTGCCATTCTCTCGCAACGCGAAGAGAACGGCGGTTACATCCTGGAGACCCAAGGCACACGCGGCAACATGTACCTGCAGTTGGGTGGTGCCACCGCCAACGGCTGCCCCTACGGCTACGCGCCGGTGCAGACGGGTGACGGCTACGCGCTGTACATCACCTACGGTATCGATTGGCAGCATGTGGGCAAGGACGGCAGCATCCTGGGTTATCCTGTGGTGAGCAAAGAGGCTGGCAACTATGTGGGCAACGTGAGCCTCACAGTCGCTCCCAGCAAGAGCGGCACGACGCTTGTGTATACCACCGACGGCAGCGAGCCCACTGTGACCAGCGCAACCATCAGCGCCACGACCCCGATGACCTTTACCGAGAACACCACCCTGAAGGTGGGCGTGCTGAACGGTGACCAAGTCGAGAACGTGGAGAGCTATGTGTACACCATCACCGATGCCGCCACCAGTGGCATCAACGTGTATGTGAGGTCCTCGATGGCCAATGCTTACATCTGGGCTTGGACCAGCGAGGGCAGTGTGACGGGCAACAGCTGGCCTGGCAAGAAAATCAGCAGCCTGGACAAGGTTACTGTGAACGACATCGAGTGGTATTGCCTGCATGTGGACGCCGATGAGCTGTCGCTCATCTTCAACAACGGTGATGGCGGCTTCGAGAATCAGACCTCGACCATCAACCTGACGCGCGACGCCTTCTTCGTTTATCCTAACGAAGACTTGGTGACCTACTTGTACAAGGCCGCCGACACCTATGTCGACGTGACCGAGAAGTATGCCGGTGCCGGTGCAGCAAGCTATGAGACCGTCTATGTGCTGGGTAACGCCGTTGCGACCACCTGGTCGCCCAGCAACGGTTACCAGATGACGACCACCAATGGCGAGAAGTATACCGCCACCATCAACTTTGTGGATCCCTATGGCGGCTACAGCTACTTCAGCTTCTCGAAGGCACTGGGCACGACGTGGGAAGAGATTGCTGGCGACCGCATGGGCGCGACGAGCAACAACTTCCCCATCACCGATGCCAACATGGGCACTAACCTGACTGTGATTGCGGGAGAGAACTCCTTCAAGATCGCTACGGGCAAGTACAACCTGACGTTGTATCTGTCACAGGGCATCCTTGTGGTGGAGAAGTGGACCGAACCGCAGCCCGTGGTGATTGGCGATATTGAGGGTGACAATGATGTCGACATGGATGACCTGTCGGCCATGATCAACTATCTGCTCACAAGCAACGCAACGGGAATCAATCTCGTGAATGCCGATTGTGATCCGAACGGCATTGTGAACATGGATGACTTGTCGGTTCTCATCAATTACCTGTTGACGGGCGCGTGGTGATTGCGGGCAACAGTCCGAAACAATGATTAAAGTGCGGTTTCCTGGCCATCGACGGTCAGGAAATCGTCTTTATCGGGGCCGTTTTTGTGCCTGCAGATGTGTGGAGTGACGAAAAAGTGCTACCTTTGTCCCGAAAGAGATGCAGGACGAAAAGTTTGACAATATCATCATCGGCATCGACCCGGGTACCAATGTCATGGGTTATGCGCTGCTGGGTGTGAACGGCAAGACGCCGCGGCTCATCGTCATGGGCGTGCTGCGGCTCAATCGCATGGAAGACCACTACATGAGGCTGCGGCACATCTATGAGCGCGTGAGCGGCGTCATCGCCGAATATCTGCCCGACGAGATGGCCATCGAGGCGCCATTCTACGGCAAAAATGTGCAGTCGATGCTCAAGCTGGGACGCGCCCAGGGTGTGGCGATGGTTGCCGCGCTGAACCGCGAGATTCCCATCACCGAGTATGAGCCGCGCAAGATCAAGATGGCGATCACGGGCAACGGTGCTGCCAGTAAGGAGCAGGTGGCGATGATGCTGCAGCGCACGTTGGGCATCGACGAGTCGCAGATGCCCGACCTGCTCGACGCGACCGACGCGCTGGCTGCCGCCCTGTGCCATTTTTATGAGCGCAACAAACCGTTCACGGGCAAGGGCACGAAGTCATGGAAATCGTTCATCGCACAGCACCCCGACCGCGTGAAGAAATAACGCGAAACTACGAATTACACGAATTAAACGGATTATTGGCTGCCGCGGTCGATTTTTTGTCGGCGGATTGTGCGGATTATAGGGATTTTGGGCATCTGCGTTCGATTTCAGACAACCGGGACAACATGACGACAACTTTAACTACTTTGTTTTTTGCATCCGCGTTCGGTGCTGACAATAACCATATTCTTGCCATGTTTCTATCTGTTGAAGTATAGAGATATTCCACAAAGAGGTAGATTTCGGTGTCCGTTGGTACGAATTGAAGTAATTCTTTTGCGTATATCAAGATTATTAACGAAATTTGCGTAAAAATTGAACATGCCATGTATTTGTTTGATATGTTTATTTCATTAACTTATTGTAATTCAACAGTATATATTGCTTTTTGAAACCTTTTTTATTGACTTTTTTTAGCTTTCAGGTAACTTGAAATGACTTTAACAAGAGAACAGTGTCTGAATATTAAAGGAATCGGAATGATTCTTATCATGATTCACAATTTTGTAGATCATATTCAAAGTGTAGAGTGTAATGAGATGTATTATTCTCAAGCAGCAACTGATTTCTTTTTGGAACATATATTTAGTTCATCATCTATATGGTACTTTTTTGCTTTTGCTGGATGGATAGGTGTTTCGTTGTTCTTTTTTATGAGCGGTTATAGTTTGAGTAAGAAGTATGGAAAACAAAAGATAGAGTATTTGCCTTATATTAAAAGACATGCGGTAAAGCTATGGAAATTATTATTACCAGTTTATTTTCTATATGTTTTAGTCTCTCATTTTTGTTTCGGACAAGAATACCAAATCAAAGGAATTATAGCTGTGGCATCTTTAAATGGAAATTTTTTCGCTGATTCATTTTTTGAACCTGGCGTTTATTGGTTTTTTGGTGCAATTTTTCAGTTCTATATTCTTTTTTTATTCATACGGCATTTTGAAACACGATGGCTGGTTAATATATTGTTATTGTTTGTGTTAATGTATTACTACGTCCTGTATTTTGACAATGAGTATACGAGTTTTTATTTTAGGTATACTTTTCGTGGGTGGATAGTCCCATTTATTATGGGCATGATATATGCAAGAAATGACCTCTCATTGTCTAAGAAACAGTATTCGGTGTTGTTCTTGATTTCTTCAGTAGCACTTGCATTCTGTTTAGTGGCAAAACCTTTGGCTCCCTTTGTCGATGTCATGATAATTGTTTCTGTCATTAGTTTAGTGCAATTGAAATCATATAGATTTATTTCATTCATAGGTCTCATCTCTGCAAGTATATTTGTAATACATCCATTTGTCAGGATGATCTTTCTGAATACAATTTGTTCGAATGAAAGTTATGGCAGTGCCCTTGGTATGGAAACGTTATTATATTTCATAATAACTATCCTTTTGAGTTGGTGCCACTTTCGTGCTTTAAGGTCTTTTGACAGGGTCCCGTGATGATTGACTGATTTATTGTCTAAGTTCTTGAACTGTTTATCAAACCTGCAGCATGCAAATTTTTGACTGTGGCTCTAAATAGGTATTTGGGCCTGTGGCTTGAAGGTGATGATGAAATTGTTGATAAATTGTTCTGCAATCTTTGTTAGTAATTGGGGAAAAGTGAGTACCTTTGTCGTCGTATTTGATACGGATACAATGTTTATACATCCTTTTAGCATATCTTTCAGGATAACTTGTGGCGGAGAGCTGGCAAGCCAGTTTTATAACCCGCTGCAAAAGAGTGTATCCAGCGATAAACGCGTCAGATTTGATGGGCATACTGCCCGAAATCTGGCGCGAAATCTTTTATATAGAAATTAATTTTTATACAATTATTATTAATTCCTAACTATTATTCATCATTAAAAACTGATTTTAGTATGTTGAGAACAGTTAAGATTTTGGCATTGGTGGCAATGTTCTTTGTGGCATTGACCGCAAGTGCCCAGGTGACGACCTCGGCTCTGTCGGGTGTTGTGACCGATGAAAACCAACAGGCGATGATTGGCGCCACGATTACCGCGTTGCACACGCCCTCGGGCACGAAGTACAACGCCGTGACCAACATCGACGGCCGTTACACCATCCAGGGTATGCGTCCCGGTGGTCCCTACACGGTGAGCGTGAGCTATGTGGGTTATGAGACCCATGAGGTGAAGGGTGTTACCCTGCAGCTTGCGGAGACCTCGAATCTGGACTTTGACATGAGCGTTGACGCCAACGCGCTGGGCGAGGTAGTTGTCACTGCTGCCGCCACCAAGTTCCGTGCCGAGAAGACCGGTGCTGCCACCAACATCAACAGCACGCAGATCAGCAATCTGCCCACCGTTACCCGCAGCTTGACGGACATTACCCGTCTGTCGCCCTACGGTGGTAACGGCATGAGCTTTGCCGGTACCGATGGCCGTACTGCCAACTTCACCGTTGACGGTGCCAACTTCAACAACAACTTCGGTCTGAGCGACAACCTGCCCGGTGGTGGTAACCCCATCAGCATCGAGGCTATCGAGGAGTTGCAGGTTGTGATTTCGCCCTATGACGTTCGTCAGACCAACTTCATCGGTGGTGGTGTGAACGCTATCACCAAGAGCGGTACGAACAAGTTCCGTGGCAGTGCCTACATCTTCCACCGCAACGAGAACCTGCGTGGTGACGTTGTTGACCATCAGCAACTGGGCGCTTCGGCTCGCGAGAAGGACCGCGTGACCACTTATGGCGCAACCATCGGTGGCCCGATTATCAAGGACAAGCTGTTCTTCTTTGTGAACGGTGAGATGACCAAGAAGCCGACCGTCGTGAACACGATGGTTCCGTCGACCGATGGTGTTGCCGATCCTGATCGTGGCATCTCTCGTACGACATTTGCCGACCTGGAGCGTGTGAGCAACTTTGTGAAGAGCAAATATGGCTATGACACTGGCTCATGGACCAAGTTCCCCGCCGACGAGAACAACTACAAGATTCTTGCCCGTCTGGACTGGAACATCACTCAGGACCACCATCTGGCCCTGCGCTACAACTACACCAAGAACCGCTACTGGAGCAATCCCAACGCTACCTCGATGGATGGTGGTACGCGCATGGCAAGTGCCCGTGTATCGAAGAACTCATTCTCGTTTGCCAACTCGATGTATGGCATGGACAACCTGGTGCACTCATTCTCGTTTGACCTGAACAGCCGCCTGCGTGACAACCTGTCGAACCAGTTCCTGGCTACCCTGTCAAAGCTGGATGACATCCGCGCCAGCAACTCGAGCGAGTTCCCCTTCATCGACATCACGATGACCGATGCCGACGGTAACAAGGACAACTACATGGCTCTGGGTTATGAGTTGTTCACCTGGAACAACGCTGTTCACAACACCATTTGGAACCTGCGTGACGATGTGACCTGGTACTATGGTAACCACAAGATCATGGGTGGTCTGAGCTTTGAGCATCAGATGGCCGACAACCAGTACATGCGCAATGGTACGGGTTACTACCGCTATAATAGCGTTGACGACTTCATCAACGGTGCCGTTCCCGAGGTTGTTTGCTTGACCTACGGTTACGGTAACGAGACCAAGCCTGCTGCTCGCGTGCAGTTCAACAAGGCTGGTATCTATGCTCAGGACGAATGGAACATCACCAAGAACTTCAAGCTGACCTACGGTCTGCGTCTGGACGGTCTGTTCTTCAACAATGGAGACCTGATCACCAACAACGCTATCCTGGCACTCAATTATTATGACAATGACGGTAACGTTCGTCACATCGACACCGGTAAGTGGCCGAGCAGCAACCTGATTGTTCAACCGCGCGTTGGTTTCAACTGGGATGTATTCGGCAACAAGAGCTTGAAGGTGCGTGGTGGTACGGGTCTGTTCTCGGGCCGTCTGCCCCTGGTATTCTTCACCAACATGCCCACCAACGGTGGTCTGGTACAGTATCAGGCTCAGCTCAACAGCAAGAACACCGACATGAGCCAGTTTGCTGGCGGTCTGGTAACCGATGCCGAGGGTCATGCCACCATCGCTGCCCTGCGCAACAAGCTCATCGCGATGGGTTATCCCGAGAATGTGACTTCCGATATGGGTACCGTTCCCTCGGCAGTCAATGGCGTGGATCCCAAGTTCAAGATGCCGATGGTATGGAAGACTTCGTTGGCTGTTGACTACAACATTCCCGTGAGCTTCCCCTTCAGCGTGACTGTTGAGGGCATCTTCAACAAGAACATCAATGCTGCCAGCATCAGCGACTGGTCTATCCCCAGCGTGGGTGGTTTTGCCCGCTTCAATGGTGTTGACAACCGTCCCATCTATCCTGCCGGTTTCCGCACTGGTACCAAGGCATTCGTCCTGGAGAACACCAGCAAGGGTTATGGTTGGATTGGCAACATCACCTTGAATGCTGATCCCACCGACTGGTTGAGCCTGATGGCTGCTTATACCCACACCGTACAGAAGGAGGTTACCGGTATGCCCGGTAGCGCTGCCGAGAGTGCCTTCACCTATGTTCCCACCATCGAGGGTCCCAACAACATCAAGCTGCACAACTCGCAGTATGTTACTCCTGACCGTTTCATCGTTTCGGCAACCGGTCATGACAAGAGCGGTAACCACTATGGCCTGATCTATGAGGCATGGCGCGGCGGTTACAACTACTCCTACATGATGGCCAACGACATGAACGGTGACGGTTACAACTACGACGCTCTGTACATCCCCACCGACGAGCAGGTCGCTAACCGCGAATTCCGTTTCGTTTCCAAGGATGACGAGACCCGCTTCATGGACTATGTACACGCTAACAACTACCTGAAGAACAATCAGGGCAAGTATGCCGAGCCTTACAGCCTGTACAACCCCTGGGTACATCGCATCGACTTCAGCTACAAGCATGACTTCTCGGTGAATGTGTGCGGTGCCAAGCACACCTTGCAGTTGCTCTTCGACATGAAGAACGTGCTGAACCTGTTCAACTCGAGCTGGGGTGTGAGCAAGTATTTCAACCCCGAGATTGGTAGCGATCCTCGCATCCTCAAGTATGAGGGCGTTGACGCTGACGGTTATGCCACCTTCTCGACTCCCAAGTCGGTTAACGGTGACGTCAAGACCTTTGTTCCCAACAAGAGCGTAGGTCAGTGCTGGAACGCATCTATCGGTATCAAGTACATCTTTAACTAATTCCTAAAGACTAAGACAATATTATGAAACTCAGATATTTTATTTCGTTTTTTGCACTGGTCGCCCTGTTGTCGGCATGCTCTGATGACGATGCGATGACTCTGCTCGATGAGATTCAGGTTTCATCTTCGTATGTGGCTATTGATGAGGCCGGTGGCTCGAACACGATTACCCTCAACGCCAAGGAATCTTGGGCGTTTGACGCCGAGGAACTCCCTGAATGGTTGACGGTTAGCCCGATGAATGGTGGCGCTGGTGAGAACAAGGTGACCTTTAGCGCAGATGCTACTCCCGACGGTCGCACCGCTGTCCTGCACGTTTCTTGCGCTGGCAAGACTCAGACCATCAACGTGATTCAAGGTCTTTCGGTAGTCAGCGAGGCCACTTGCGCCGAGGTCATTGCCGGCCCCGAGAGCAAGACCTACCGTGTGACCGGTACTGTCACCAGAATCGAGAACACAACCTACGGCAACTGGTGGCTGGTTGATGAGACCGGTGAAATCTACATCTATGGTACACTGGATGCTAAGGGCCAGACCAAGAACTTCTTGAGCCTGGGTCTTGAGGCAGGTGATATTGTTACCGTTGAAGGTCCCAAGACTGTCTACGGTGATAAGATTGAGCTGGTTGACGTAACTGTGATCAACATCCAGAAGTCGCTGGTGAAGGTTGAGGGTTATGATCCCGAGGATGCCACCATTCCTAAGGAGGGTGGCAACGTGACCGTGAACTTGACCTGCAAGACCAATAACGGCATCTCAGTCGAGATTCCCGACGAGGCCAAGAACTGGCTGGGCATCGTGTCGATTGCCGGTGGCGCCGTGGTAACCTTCCATGCCAACGCCAACCCCGGTGGCGACCGCAACACAACTGTTGTGTTCAAGACCGTTGATGACAAGGGTAAGGAATATACTGCTCAAGCAACCATCAACCAGAAGGGTGCGATTGTTGCTGCAACGGTAGCCGAGTTCCTCGAGGCCGCCGAGGGCGATACCCAGTATCGCTTGACTGGTGTGCTCAAGGGTCTGTATATCTACAAGGAGCAGGTGCGTGGCTTCTACATTAAAGACTACTCTGGCGAGGTGCTGGTTTACAGCCCCGCAGGCTTCACGGGTACCGAAGCTAAGCCCGGTGATATCGTTACCGTGGTCGGTAAGCGTGGCTCTTACAATGGCAACGCTCAGATGACCTCATGCGTGTTTGAGGAACTGCTCCACGAGGTGATTCCCATCAGCATTGACGAGTTCCTGGACAAGGAGGATGATCCCAATACCTACTACATGATCACAGGTACCATTTTGGATATCGCTAATCCTGAGTATGGTAACGTGACGCTGGAGGATGATACCAACAGCGTGTATGTCTATGGCTGCTATCCCGGTTGGGGCGCAACTGGTGACAACCGCAAGGGTCTGTTTGAGCAACTTGGCATCGAGGTGGGTGACAAGATCAGTATTATCGGTGTGCGCTACACCTTTAACGGTAACCCGCAAATGTCGAACGGTATCTACTTCTCACACGAGAAGGCTGAGTAAACCCTATCACTGAATTAAATGGGGGGAGTATCGTCAATGGTATTCCCCCTTTTTAATTGTGGAGGATACCGCTATGCGTTGTCCTCCACAATGGTTTAACAACGTGTTTTGGTCTCCGACCAAAAGAATGCCGATGTTCTGTTTGCGAGATGGATGATGTCTTTCGGTTGTTGAGGTTGACACCGCGTAGCGGTGGGGTAGTGGTTAACCCATTGTGAGGCTTGGCCTCACTGTGGGTGTGAGAAGCGTATCGTGTCGCACCTTGTAGAGGTGCGGTAGTTTGCTCATTTTGATTATTATTACTATCTTTGTGCAAAATATCTGGCATCATGAGCAAAACCGTCTCATTGCATCACATAGTCATCAACACAAAAAACCGGAACATGACCATCAACGCCGAACATGCTGAGGACATGTATCGTTTCATCACGAGCATTGTGAAGCGTAATGGCTGTTTCTTGTGCCGTATAGGCGGTATCGAGAATCATATTCACATGCTGATTGATTTGGCGCCGACGGTGGCTTTGTCTCATCTGGTTTGGGACATCAAGCGCTCGAGCAGTGACTGGGCCAAGAGGAGTGGACTATTTCCTGAATTTGTGGGATGGGGCAAGGAGTATGGCGCTTTTTCGGTATCTGAATCGCATCGTGATGCGGTGATACAGTATATTATAGGTCAGCCTGAACATCACCAGCAGGTGGGTTTTGATGACGAGTACCGGAGATTGGCCGAACGTAATGGGGTGGAGTGGAACTACCATATGCTCACATGATGAAGTGGCCACTACTGCACGTCTCCGACGTGCAACCCTGAGAGGGCGGTGTGCCCACAGTGGAGTCCACCGCTTCGCGGGGTCCTCCACAATGGGTTAACAACACGTTTTGGTCTCCGACCAAAATGCTCCCGTGCAGCGTGTCTGACGGATTTAATGATACAATACTAAAACTGAATACAAATTATGCGAAGACTTTTTACTATCTTGTTGTTGATGGTTGTGGTGCCCTTGCAGATGTGGGGGGCGGGACGAGAGAATTACACGGTGATCATCTCGCTTGACGGACTGCGTTGGGACTATTTGGACACCTATGACGTGCCGTTCATGAATCAGCTGGCGCATGATGGAGTGAAGGCGGTGATGCAGCCGTCGTTCCCGAGCAAGACGTTCCCCAATCACTACACGTTGCGTTGGCGACGGGCCTCACGCCCGATCACCACGGCATCATCACTAACACGTTTTGGGACCGTGAGCGCGGCGTGGAGTTCTCGCTGGGAAACAAGGACACGCGCAGCAAGGGTTATTACTACGGTGGTGACCCCGTGTGGCTCACAGCCAAACATCAGGGCGTGAAGACGGCTACGGTGTTTTGGGTGGGGAGCGATGTGGCTATCCAGGGCGAGCATCCGACCTACTGGCGCGATTATCAGACCGAACAAATGGACTATCCGAGCCGTGTGGACGAGATCATCCGCCTGCTCAAACTGCCCGAAAAGGACCGTCCACACCTGGTGATGGCCTATTTTGAGGAACCTGACCGCAGTGGCCATAACTATGGCCCGATGCACCGTATGACGCGCCGCGCGGTGGAAGACATGGACTTGCTGTTGAGCGGTTTGTGGGCCCGCATCCAGTTGCTGCCCTTTGCCGACAAGGTGAATCTCATCGTCACTGGCGACCATGGCATGACCAGTGTGGACCCCAAGCGCTTTGTGGACATTGATGACGTGCTGCCCAAGCACTGGTATGAGCGTTTCTGCAACGATTATCCCACGCTGATTTATGCCAGCGCACCGCAGTACATCGACAGCATTTGTGATGCCTTGCAGGGTGTGGATCACATCCGAGCCTGGAAGAAGGCCGATCTGCCTGCCTATCTGGGCTATGGCACTAACAAGAACATGGGTGATGTGGTCGTGCTGCCCGACGTGGGTTGGCTGTTTGCCGATAAACCCAGCAAGAAACAACGTGGCAGCCACGGATTTGACCACACGGCAGCCGACATGCAGGTGGGGTTCCGTGCCATCGGTCCCGACTTCAAGGTGGGCTATGAGAAGGCCGACCGCTTCCGCAACGTGTGCATCTATCCGTTGTTGTGCTATCTGCTGGGTGTGCAGCCGTCGCCCAACGACGGCAACCTTGACGAGGTGCGCGACATGCTGCGATAAGATTCAAGGCTTGTTGTCAAGGGAAAATATTTGTACTTTTCCCAAATTGGTGTATATTTGCGCAATCCAACGCGATTCTACGGGTGGGATGACAAATGAGACAAGGCGCTATGATCAAGCTTATTATCAAGTATTTCAAGAGGATTTATCATGAGGTGACCGAACTGTCGCGACAGACGGGCCGTTGCAGATATTACCACTTGTGGGACTACCTGACGGCGTTTGTGCGCCACGGTGCACACATCGAGCAGTATACCGGAGGCGGCTTTTGGCGCTACAGTAACGCCATGCGCAGCAAGTGCCTCACTCATTACCGCCGTCTTGCTCTTGAGAAGCGCTATAACAGTCCAGCCGATGTCCACTACTTCAAAAATAAGCCCGAATTCAATCGGTTTTTCAAGGAATTTGTGCATCGTGGCTGGCTGTGGCTCAAGGAAGCCAGTTTTGCCGATTTCAAGGACTTCATGACGCGCTACGGGTCGGTCATCGTCAAGCCGATGGACGGCAAGCAGGGTGATGGTATCAGGCTGCTGGATTATACGGGCCAGAGCGATGACGAACTGCAGCGCTTGTTTGATGCCTTGGTTCAAGAGGACGTATTGCTCGAGGAGGTGATTGTCCAGCATCCCGACATGGTGTTCGGCAACAAGTCGGTGAACACTATCAGGGTGCTCACTGCCTGCCGTCCCGATGGCAAGGCGCGCATCATGAAGGCCTTCCTGCGTTTGGGGGTAGGGGATGCTCTGGTAGATAACACTGCCACGGGCGGCTACTACTATGAGGTGGATCAGGAAACGGGCGTCGTGTGCTCGGGCGGCACGTCCAAGGCCGGTGACCTTGTTTACGTCCACCCGCAGACCGACATTGTTGTGCTCGGCTTCAAAGTCCCCCGATGGGATGAGGTGAAGGCAACGTGCATCGCAGCCGCACAGCGCATGCCCAGCATGGCGCTGGTGGGATGGGATGCCGCCATCACCCAGGATGGTGTCCAACTCATTGAGGGCAACAACAGCGCCGACTACATCGGCTATGAGTTCGTGGGCAGCAACGGCTACTACGAGAAAATCAAGAGCTTCATGGAAGGGAAGGAATGAATCGCCTGCCTCCTTGAAAAACTACTCATTTCGCGAATTTAACTAATTGGCCTTCGCGTTCTTTTTCTCACGCTAAGACGCAAAGGGTATTTGTGGCATCCGCGTTTGAGTTTTTAAACACGGATTATGCGGATTTCGCGGATTACGCTGATTTGGCATCCGCGTTCTTTTTTAAAATGCTTGGGTAGGGGTACAAAAAAAAGGGCAAGTGAGCTACAGCGCGCCGCTACAACCTCGTTACCCTTGCTTCGGTCAAGACCTGGGGGATTGGGAGGGAGCTGGCCGTGTAGGACTTACCCGGCTGCAAAAGTACTGCTTTTTCCTGAACTGGCAAGTCTTTTCCCGGAAATATTTCTCTTGAAGGTTAGAAAACAATAAATACAATAAATACAATAGTTTTATTATCAACCGATTAATTATAATTGTATTTCTTGTATTTATTGTTGTTTAAATGAGAGTGACAAGGTCAATCTTCTTCTTTTATGGGGGCGTGGTGGTCGAGGCGGTTCTCGTAAAGGTAGTGCTTGGTCTCGCGTGCGATGACACCACTGAGCAGCAACAGGGCGACAAGGTTGGGGATTGCCATGAGGGCGTTCATGCAGTCGGCGGCGTTCCAGACGACGTCAAGGCTGATGATGCTGCCCACGAAGACCATGGCAACGAACAGGATGCGGTACCCCAGCATCCAGCGTTTGCCCTTAAGGTATTCTACGGCGCGCTCACCATAGTAGCACCAACCCAGAATAGTGGTGAAGGCAAAGGTGAGCAGTCCGAAGGTGAGCAGCGGAGTGCCCACATAAGGGATTTTGGAGAAGGCGGCCTTGGTCAAGGCTGCGCCATCAGTGCTGCTGATGTCGGGGTAGGCGATGATGGAGCTGACGATGACCAGACCCGTGAAAGCGCAGATGACCACGGTGTCCCAGAAGGTGCCCGTCGATGAAACCAATGCCTGACGAACTGGGTTGCGCGTCTGGGCTGCTGCAGCGACGATGGGCGCAGAGCCGAGACCCGACTCGTTGCTGAACAGGCCTCGAGCGATACCCATGCGTGCGGCAAGGATGACGGTGGTGCCGACAAAGCCGCCGCCGGCAGCCTGAGGCGTGAATGCCGACTCGCAGATGAGTTTGATGGCGGGCCAGACGTACTGCCCGTTAACAATCAGGATGTAGATGCAGCCCAGCACATAGAAGAAGGCCATGAAAGGCACCAACGCACCACACACGCGGGCAATGCTCCTGATGCCGCCCAACAGCACAAGCGCCGCCAACACGCAGACAACAGCACCTGTGGCCCATGTGGGGATGCCGTAGGAGTTTTGGGCGATGGTAGAGATGGCGTTGGCTTGCACCGTGTTGCCGATGCCGAAAGAAGCCAATGCGGTGAACAGTGCGAACAAGACGGCGAGCCACTTCCAGCCCAAGCCGCGCTCCAGCGCATACATGGGTCCACCCAGCATGCGTCCGTCAGGAGCTTTGACACGGTATTTGATGGCAAGCAGACCCTCGCTGTATTTTGTAGCCATGCCGAACACGCCCGAAAGCCAGCACCATAGCACGGCGCCCGGTCCGCCCAGTGCGACCGCGGTGGCAACACCCACGATGTTACCCGTGCCGATGGTGGCAGCCAGCGCAGTGGCGAGTGCGCCGAATTGCGACACATCACCTGTTGAACCCTTGTCGCGGCTCACAGACAAGCGAATGGCCGTGAGAAGTTTGCGCTGCGGCACACCCAACCTGAATGTGAGATACACATGTGTTCCCAACAATAATATAATCATGGGCCACCCCCACAGGTAGCCGCTCAAGGTTTCAAAAAAAGCGTTCAAGTTTTCCATCAAAGTGTGATAGTATTAAGGTTGAAAATGCAAAGATATGGTTTTGTGGTGAGAAAAGCAAGTTTTCTCACCATTATCCGATAACGACCCTCGCCGAGGCATGAACGCATCGGTGATATTCCTGATGCAGGATGTTGTAGGCTACATTTCGACGATGTTGCCGAAGTATTCGCTCCAGTCAGAGTTCTTGTAGGCCGCTGCCGAGCCGGCAGGCACATGCAGGGTGCGTGACGAGTAGTTCTCGTCTTCAAGATAGAAGACATGGAAACCAAGCTCTAACTGTGCCGGGTCGGCGATGTAGCAATACACGTCGGTGAGGCTCGTGCAGTTCTGGAAGGCCCATATCTTGATCTCGGTGACGCCGGCAGGGATATTCACCCGGGTGATGGCAGTGCAGCCCTCAAAGGCGGCCGATCCAATCTCGGTGAGTTTGGCGGGGAGTTCCAGTGCCGACAAGGCTGTGCAGTTCTCAAAAGCGTGGTCGCCAATCTCGGTCACTGAGGCAGGGATGGTCACCTCGGTGAGTCCGTCACAGTTGCTGAACGCATAGGCGTTGATTTTGGTGACAGGATAGGTCGTGTCGCCGATGGTCACCGAAGCGGGAATCGTCACATTGCCGCTGTAATGGTCACCGTCCTCGCCCTGGTCGCAGACGATGGCAAAGTCGTCCCACAAGTCGGAGATGTAGTAAACACCATCGACTTCAAAATCATAGGCCATTGCAGTTGCGGGCAAGAGGACGGCCAGCAGCAGTAATGAGGTCTGAAGTAATCTTTTCATTTTCATTTGGGTTGTTTAGTTAATACTTTTTGGCTATTTGGCATACAAAGTTATAGTTTTTTTTCTTGACCATAGGACACTTTCGGTATTTTTTGTCTATATTTGCACTATAATCCACAAGATTAACCGATATCTATTAATATTTTAACTAAAATGCTTATGAAGAAATTATCATTACTTTTCTTGAGTGTTGCCATTGCCCTGGGTGCATCGGCAACGGCGAAGTTCCACGGTAACGCCTATCGTCCGCTGGGCAAGGCGACAACTGCCACCACAACGAAGGCTCCCTCGCGTGTTGACATCATCACCGAGCAGCCCGAGGGCACATTAGTGAAGTACACCCGTGGCGGTGAGTTTATCACGGTGAGCCTGTATGGCTACAGTGCCGAAGATCAGTTGGGTAGAGTGAAGGTGGTCTATGCTGATGACGGCAAGACTGTTTACATCAAGGATCCGTTGTGCTATGCCGAGGGCGTGGGCGCTTGGGTGTATGGTGAATTGAGTGATGACGGCTCGACCATCACCGTGCCGCTGGGACAGTATGTTTCCTATAACGAGGATTATGGTTATGGCTTGATTTTGTCATGGGGTTCGACCATGGCCATGGACTTGGGCGAAGGCTTCTATTGGGTAGAGTATTTTGCTGACGAGACGGTGACCGAAGTGACCTATGCCGTTGATGCTGAAAACGGCACCATCACACTGCTGGGTGCCTCGGGCGATGCCAGCGCCGATGAGCCCTACTGTTATGAGGCCACCGGTCTTGCTGGCGTGTGGGACGATGACGGCTCGATGGCCACCATCGAGTGGGGTTCCACCTGGGCTGAGTTGGGTGATATAGCGCCTGCCGTTCCCGCCAATCCCGACGTGCTTGAGTTCTTTGACTGTGGAGACGACAGCGGTTACACACGTTTTGACTTCAACATCAACCTGGATGACGTTGACGGCAAGCCGATGGATACCGACTGCTTGACCTACAGTATCTTTATGGATAACGACCAGCTGTACACCTTTGACTACAACACCTATGGTGCACAGAACGGCTTTGACACCGACATGACTGAGATTCCCTACGGTTACAGTGGTGCGGACTTCTACCTGCGTCGCGTTTATTTCTACGCTACCAACATGGGTGACGAGCCGTTGTTCACCTGGCGCATCGGTATCCAGCTGAACTACACGATTAACGGTGTGACCAACAAGTCGGACATTGTTTACCTTGAGGTTTATCCGCAGCCCACGGCAGTCAACGAACTTGACGGTGCCAAGAGCATCACTGGCGTGCGCTACTTCAATGTTGCAGGCCAGGAGATGGCACAGCCCAACGGTTTGACCATCGAGGTGACGACCTATAGCGACGGCACAACCAGCGCTGCGAAAGTGGTTTTTTAGGCTTTAGGCATTAGGCTTTAGGTATTAGGTATTAGGCTTTAGGTATTAGGCTTTAGGTTTTAGGCTTTAGGCTTTAGGGGTATCCACGTACCTTTTGCCTCACGCTAAGGCGCTAAGACGCAAAGATTATTTGTGGCATCCGCATTCCGTGAACTGCACTCCAAAAGTTTTGTGTCTAACTTTTGGGGTGCAGTTCATTCCGTGGTGACGGGGTGCGGATGTTTTTCTGATTAAGGAAATGAGGCGGGTGTTGCCCATCGGAGGTGTTTGCCACATTGTTGCTTGTTGATGGACGGTTGGGGCCGCGACGGGAGTCGCGGCACAGGGAACCGGGCTGGCGCGGTTTGGTGAGGTATAAGGCTTTAGGTATTGGGAGCGTTTTTTCTTGGATAATCAGAATTCATTTGGTTATTAGGGATATAAGATGTATTTTTGTGAGCGATAAATCTTTATATAACCGAAAACTATTAATAACCATCTCTTTAATTTTAAGCTTATGAAGAAAATATTATTTGTTTTGTCGGGAGCTATTGTTGTGCTTATGGCATCGGTCGGCGTCAATGCGACGACTGTTCCCACCGACATGTATGTTGAGCCGGGGACCCATTCCTGTTTAGTCACTTGGGAGGATGAAGACAACAGCGCGTGGAACCTGCGCTACAGGCTGTACTCGGAGGAGTCCGAAGATCCTGTCCTGCTCAACTCGCTGAATGGAACTTCTTATACCAACCAGAGTTATCAGGCTGTCACACTCTCGGCCCCATGGTCGGGCAACAACGTCTATGGCGGCTATGGAGCGATCTATTTCCGCAATGCTTCCCACCAGTCGGCGACCACCGATGGCTACATCAAGTTCACTATTCCCGCAGGCTACCAGAACAAGACCTTCACCGTGAATATTACCACGGCGAGTGGTCAATATGGCAGCGGCAGGTTTGTCGTGGGCTCTACCCAAACTGAGGCCGTCCAGTATAACATGAGTGCAACCGAGACTCACAGTTGGGTTGTAACTGGCAGCACAGGTGATGTGATTACCATCACCTCGCCCGAGGATCAGTACTCTCCTGATATCGCCTTGATTGCTGTTTATTATGTGCCGACGGCTATCGAGTGGACCTATGTGAACAACCTCACCAAGAAGGAATATACTATCGAGGACCTTGAAATCTCGACCGACTATGAGGTGCAGGTACAGGCTATCGACGATAATGGCACCCTGAGCGATTGGACCAGGGCTGATGTCTTTACCACGCTTGACGAAGAGCCCATTGTCCCCACTGTTCACATCCTGGGTGATGTTGACGACCAAGTGTGGGCTTCGGATGCCGGCACCAAGATGGTGTATGATCCCGAAACCGAGCTTTACACGGTAACGGTACACATTGAAGCTGATGCGACTTTTGGTTTCACTACCGAGATTGATCCGAACGACGAACTGGGTGGCTGGAATTACGTTAATCTCTATCGTTTCGGTCCCGAAATCGATGGTGAAGGTCCCTTTGAATTGACCAATGATCGCCTTGGTCAGGAGCTGCCTTTGAGCTGGGACTGGGACCACTTCTCGGATATCCATGTGTTGAGTACTGGCGATTACGAGATAACCGTGAGTCTGGAACAGTCATACGTCATCATCGGTAAGGTGAGTGGCACGGAGATTAAGCGTGGCGATGTGAACGGCAGTGGAGGCATTGACATGGATGACCTGACGGCCTTGATCAACTACCTGCTGGATGCCAGCTATTCCATCAACATGGCCAATGCTGCTGCCTGCAACAACGCCGACGATACCACTCTTGTGGACATGGATGACTTGACTGCGTTGATCAACTATCTGCTGACCAACAGTTGGGATTGATAGCGATTCATTAGCTGTCGTAATCTCATGTGGGGGCCGCGACAGAGTCGCGGCACAGGGAACTGGACTGAGATTTAGTGAGGGAATCGTTATAAAATGGATCCCGCCTGGCCCAATCGCGGGTGAGGCGGGATCACGGTGATTGATAGGAAAAAGTTCTAATAAAATATTTGGGTATATAGATGGTTGGATATTCTTAGATTTTTTCCATTGATCCGTTCAACCATTAGAAGGTGAACTGAACACGGGCTTGAGCCACGTGCATGTTCTTGTCATAGGGAAGGAAGTCCTTCTGCAGACGGTGGAAGGTGTAGTCAAACATGCACTGCACATAGCGGTTGAAGCTGTAGTTCAAGCCGATGGTGTAGCTGTTTGCCTTACCGCCGCCGACGCTTGAAGAAGCGTAGGGCCAATCCTCCATATAACCGTTGGGATAGTACTGGTTGCGGCCGATTGCGAAGTACTCACCGTCGTTGACGTCGTTGAGGCTGGTGTAGTTGTAGCGTGCTACAATCTCCAGTGCCTTGCCGTCGAGTCCACCGAGCAGACCTTCCTGCATGTTGTAGTGGTAGGGATTGCCGAAGATCATGAAACCAGCCTCGACATAACCACCGTGGAAGTTGTCGTTGCGCAGGGGGTTGGCAGCCAACCACCAGTCATAGGAGCCCCAAGTGTCGATGTTGTTGTTGCTGGCTTCCCAGAGGGTGTTGCTGTCGCGCTTCTTGGTGGTGTGCTTGTACATGTACTCACCACGCACGAAGAACTTCTCGTTGTGATAGAGCAACTCGGCGCCGGCATCAAACACGTTGTTGATCCAGGGCAGGTCGCAGCTCACGAACTGGTCGTCATCGTCAACGTAGGTCTCGAGGGCCTGGCCCAGGTGGAGGGTCTTCTTGAGGACGTTGTTGGTCACCTCGCCGCCACCCATGTGGGCAAAGCGAACGTTGGCACCGACATGCAGGGTCTGGTTCTCGTCAACAACGGGACGGAACAAATAGCGACCGGCAACGGTCATGCCGTTGAAACCAGCGTCGATCTTGTTGTAGGCGTTCTCGGTGAACACACCCTGATAGGCCATGAAGTGGTTGCTGTTGAACTTGTAGCTGATACCGAGTTCGCGGCCCTCACCCAGCGCGTTGCTTGAACCGGGACGGCTGATGAAGTGGTAGCTGCCCAGCGAGGTGTTGCGTGCCATGGAACCGGCGGGGTCGTTGTAGTAACCCACCTTAACGGCATGGGTATTGTCGTTGTTGTCAAGATGGCTGTACTGCAGGAAGATGTTCTTCTGTGCAAACTTGCCACCGCCGAAACCGAAGTCGGCATAGAAATACCAATTCTTATAGGTCATCGAGGTGCGGATGCGTGCGTCGGTGATCGAAGCGCCGCTCTGCAGTGGCGTGAAATCGCTGTTATAGTAAGCAGCGTCGGCCATCATGCGGGCACCCACGGTGAACTTCACTTCCTTCTCAGCGTTCTCGAGCTCCAGGGTGGGATCGGTGTCGAAATCCTGGGCAGCGGCTGTCAGGGCAAAGACTGCCAGAAGAGGCATCAAAATATATTTTTTCATATTCAAATGTTTCTATTAAATGTTGTTAATGTTATTACACCAGTGGCGGATTAGTAACCCAGACGATCGAGCAGAGCCTTGGGATCGGGCACAGTGCTGGGAGCCTGCGAGTTGTCGTAGGTCTTGCCGGGATGGAAGGGATCGGGCAGTGCGCTGTTGCAACGGAAACCGTTCTCGATCATGTACTGCAACGAGATCTCGCTGCGGTTGGTGAAGTAACCGTCCAGATAAACGGGAACACTGTTGGTGCCGGTGAAGTTGGTGAAGGGCGTTGCGGGGATGGTGAGACGCAGCAAGTCGTCGAACATCGTGGTGTTGCCCTGTCCGTAGTAGTCCACATAGTAACCCATGTACTTGGCCATCTGAGCCCAGCTGTCGAAGCTGTAGGGATGGTTCAGCATCTGGCTCTTGCGGATCATGTAGGCCTGCCAGGGCTGGTTCATCTCGGGATAGTTGTTGGGAGCACCGCTGATAGCCGGACCCATGATGTGGGCACCGTACTCCTGTCCGTAGCGGATGAAGTCGGCATAGCCGGTGGGGGTGTCGAACGCGATGTCGGTAGCATAGGGGGGCTCGCTGATCCAGAGCAGGAAGCACATGGGGATCTGACCCTTGAAGACGTCGTAGGCGCGATGCAGAGCGTCGAACGAGAAGGTTTGCAGGATCACCTTACCGTTGGTGTTACCCACGTTCACCTTGCCGTTGGTGTAGAAACGGCTGTCGGTAGCGGGCTTGGTGATGATGTTCCAACCGCACTCGGCGAGGACGTTGTAAACGCGCACCTCCATGTCCTTGGGGTTGAGCCAGCTCTCCTTGAACTCGATGTAGATACCGGGACGGTTGCCGGTGTCCTGATCGTCAACAACATAGGCATTGTCGAAGTCGTACTCCACAAAGTCCATGTACTTGGCAGCGTAGCTGTAGGCCACGTTGGGATCGTCACACTTAACGGTCTTCTTCTCACTGTTGTAGATCTGCTCCAGGGTCATGCCTTTGTATTTGTCCTTGATGCGGTAGGGCAGCACGCGCACGCCATTGGCATCGCGTTTCAGCTTCTTACCCTCGGCAAAGGCGATCTGGTCCTGCAGTGCGGACACATACAGACCGTCGCTGTAGACGAGCTTGCCATCCTGGAAATAGCCGTTGTGGCTGGCAGCGAAGCCGGGACGAGCCTCCTCGAGGCTGCTGTTATTGAACCAGGTGCCGGCGTCGAGCATCAGCAACTCGGCATAGTAGTAGGACAGGGTGTAGAACGTGCGGAAGTCGTTCACGTCGCGCTGATACTGAGCGTTGATGTCGTCCTCGGTGAAGATCTGGTTACCGTTCTCGTCCTTGAAGCTGCGGTAGAAGTCCTTGCGGGTGGTGGGAACGTAGTCGCTGAAGACGTACTGGATGTTGGTAGTGCGCTTCAGGTTCTCATCGTGGTTAGCGAGCACGATACCGTCCTTGGTGGCCTGCATATCGCTCTCGAGGTAGTCGGCACCCATTTCACGGGCCCAACGCCACGATGCTTCGGTCTCCTCGGGGGTCCAGAAGATGGAGCCACGGTGAGCTGCCACTGCATACAGAGGCACATAGTCACGCACCTTTGCCAGATTGTCGGGCAGGACAGAAACCTCGATCCTGCGGGCATCGGTGTTCTCATTGGTGAACTGCTGTTCATCCTCACATGAGGTGAAGGTCGCGAGCATAACGGCACTCAACAGACCTACTCTAACGAGATTTTTAAGCATAAGTTAAATGGTTTTAATGAATAAAATATTGTGATAATTCTTGTGGATTATTTCTTTTCTTCGACGTTGGTGCCCTTGCGGTCAGCGACAAGGTACTGTTCCTCCTTGTAGGTGAGGGCCATGAAGAAGATGGCGCCCACACAGCCCACGATGAGCAGGATGAACGGCATGTCCCAGCCGCCGGTGCTCTCGGCCACATAACCCAGAACGGTGTTGGCCAAGATGGCGGTACCCAGCACGTAACCCATGAAGCCGGTGAGGCCTGCAGCGGTGCCGGCTGCATTCTTTGGTGCCAGGTCAAGCGCCTGCACGCCGATGAGCATCACGGGGCCGTAGATGAGGAAGCCGATGGCGATCAGACAGGCAATGACCACGTTGAGGTTGGTCATGTTCTGCCAGTAGATGAAGATGGCAACGATGATGAGCGCCATGAAAATGATGGTGGGCAACGCGCGACGTCCGTTGAAGACCTTGTCGCTGAGCCAACCGCAGAAGATGGTGCCGGGGATGGCAGCGATTTCATAGGCGAAGTAAGCCCAACCGGCGTTCTTGATGTCCACACCCTGTTCGCTGAGGATGGTAGGAGCCCAGTCCAGACAACCATAGCGCACCATGTAGATGAAGGAGTTGGCCAATGCGATGTACCAGAGGAACTTGTTCGAGAGGACAGTGCGGAAGATTTCCTTCACGCTGAGCGACTGCTCGCTCTTCTTCTCGTCGTAGTTTTTGGAAGCGCTGCCGCTCCACTTCTCGATTGAGGGAAGACCACAGGACTGAGGAGTGTCACGGATGAGCACATAGGCAATAATCGCAATCAGGATAGCCACTGCAGCAGGGAAGGCGTAGGTGCCGATGAGGAAGTACATCTTGGTGTCGGCGCCATAGAACCATGAGCCGAACCACATCGCGCCATAGGCTGCCATGGGGCCGACGAGGGCGCCACCCACGTTGTGGGCGCAGTTCCACACGCTCATCCAGGTGCCGCGCTCCTTGATGGAGAACCAGCGGGTCATCACACGTCCGCACGGAGGCCAGCCCATACCCTGGAACCAACCCACGAGGAAGTTGAAGGCACCCATGAGGAAGACGGCGAGACCCTTGCGCTCGGGATGACCGATGGGGTCAAGCAGCGTGATGGGAACCATCATGAACAGCATGGCGATGGCCGACAGGATCAAGCCCAACGGCAGGAAGCGGCGCGCATTGCTGCGGTCGCTGATGCTGGCCATGACAAACTTGGAGAAGCCATAGGCGACAGCGTTCATCGCCAGAGCGGTACCCAACATGCCCTTGGTGAAGCCGAAGGGCTCGAGCATGGGAATCGCCATGGAGAAATTCTTTCTCACCAGGTAGAAGCCGGCATAGCCGATGAAGATGCCGATAAAGACTTGCCAACGCAGCCTCTTGTACTTGGCATCGGCCTCGGGGCCGGTCTGTTCCGGCTTATAGGCCGGGGGAGCTAAAAAACTTGCCATAATTTTCTTTAGTTTTTTGTAAGATTATGAATGATGTGAGTATTTAGTTGATATTGTTGGCTTGGCGTGTGGCCTCGACGTCAAGGGCATCGGCCAGTACGCTGATGGGATTTTCCACTGGCAGTCCGGTTGACATCTCGATTTGCCATTTGCAGGTCTCGCAGTCGGTGGTGACGGCCTGGACCTGTGCGTCGGCGATGTGCTTGAAGAGCACGGAGCCAATCTCTTGTGAACGCTCGTAGTTCTCCTTCTTGAAGCCGTAGGTGCCCGAGATGCCGCAGCAGTCCTGTTCCAACACGACGAGGTCCAACCCGGGAATCATGCGCAGCAGTTCGATGCTGTAGAGCTGCCAGCCCATGCGCTGCATGTGGCAGGCGGTGTGATAGGCCATGCGACGCTTGTAGTCCTGCTTGAAAATCAGCTTGATTTTCTCTTCATCCACAAGGTTGTAGATGAAACGCGTTGCGAGCATGATGCTGTCGCGCACGTCGCTCGTGTCCACATCGAGCACTGCGGGATACTCGTCGCGCAGGTTGAAAGTGCAGCTCGAGCTGGTGGTGAGCACCGTGCGATGGTCGGTGTTCACCGACTTGCGTATCGAGTCGGCGTTGACGCGTGCCTGGCGCTTGGCCTGCTTGTAGAGGCCGTTGGCGATGAGGGCGACGCCGCAGCACTGCTCCTTGTCGAGCAGATGCACGCCGTAGCCCACCGCGTTGAGCAATTTGACCAGGTCTTGTCCCAACTTGGGAAAATTGTAGTTGACGTAGCAGCCATGGAAATAGCTCACATGCTGGCCGAAGTCATCTTGTTGCTTGGCAGCGTGACGCTTGAACCAGGTGGTGAACTTTTGGCGGCTGTAGGCGGGGAAGGTGCGGTGCTTGTCGATGGCCATGACGCTGTCCATCACCAGCTTGGTGGGCGCAAGCCCCAAGGTCGCGTTGGCGACAGGTGCCACCAGGTTGGCGACGGTTCCCAGCAGATCGGTGTTGGCGAGCATCGTGTCGCGCAGGCTGGCACGGTGTCCCTCGCTCGAGCGCATGCGCGCCTTTTGGATGATGTCGGCGATGTGCACGCCGCTGGGGCACGCCACCTCGCAGCGCTTGCAGTTCAAGCATAGTTTGAGCGCCTTGTCGTAGTAGGCGGGATCCTTCAAGCGGTATCGCTCACCGTCGGGTCCAGCCTGTTTGGGACCGGGATAATCGGTCGTTACAGCGGCAACCGGGCACACCGTGGTGCAGATGCTACACTTGGTGCATTGCTCGAAATTGCTCTCGCTGATGTTGCAAAGTTGCATTTGATCAGCCATAATATCCCATTAAAAAATCATCAATCAAATCGTTATCTATCTCTTTTCTATGAGCCTTCACCGGGAAATCCCAACGTGGGAATGAAGGCACACTTGTTTTGGTTATTTGTCGCTGAGGATGCCGTGGGCTGCAGCGAGTGCCGTCAGCAGTGACACTCCGGTGCCGTCGCCCATCTTGACCGTGTCGTGTCCGCTCAGCACTGAGCCGATGGCACGCAGGTTGGCGATGGTCTTGCCTTGCTTGGCGCAGCGCAGGGTGGCGTCGGTGGTGACACCGTAGCGCGAATAGGCCTGCGGCTCCAGCACGCCGAAGCGGGTCCATTGCTCGCGGTCCTTGTCGGCGTCCACGTCGAGTCCCATGACGGGCTCATAGACGCGCTCGTAGTCGGCAACCAGGCCGCGGCTGATGAACGAGCCGGTGGCAAGCACAAAGTTGTCGGCACGCAACGGCATGTCGCCCAACTTGGCGGTGGTGATTGTCGTCAATCGGTCGCCTTCCAGGGTACCTTTCACAGCGCTGTCGCCCATCAGGTAGTTGCCGCCGAGCATCATGAAGTAGTGTCGCAACATTGCCTGCATGCGGCTGCCTGCTACCGAGGGCGGCAGGGTGGCCACGAGTCGCAGCGGCTTGTTCACCATGTTCTTGAGGATGTCGTAGCTGTCGTTGTCGCTCATGCCGAACACGCTGGGCAGCAGCACCATGTCGGCGTCACCTGCCAGGCTGTTGACCTGGTCGGCGATGCGCTGCAGAGCGTTGTTGCTGGAAAGGCGTTTGGCCAGCGATGCGGCGCGCATCTCGCTGGGGCTGCGGCGCAGTTTGGTGATCTCGTCGGTGGTGAATTCGTGTTTGTCCACCTCAAAACCCAGTTCTTTCAAGCCGTTAGCGAGCATACTGTTGGGCTCGTCAAAGAAGCCACGGATGCACATCAGCGCCAAGCGACGTGCTGGCAGTTGTTTGAGGTCGTCGATGCGCAGGTTCTCGCTCAGGGTGAGCCATGCGTGCTTGGCGACACCCATCGGTGTCACGCGCCAGTGGTTAGCGGCAGCGTCGCCCTCCACGTTGATGCCCGCGTCGAGCAACAGTTGCTTGGCCTCGTCGGCAAGCGATGCGATGCGGTCGGCACCGATCTTGCGATAGGGGTGTCCCTCGGGCAGTGAGGCGATGGTTTCCAGCGGGTAGGTGACGGGTGTGCCGTCGATGTTGCCCAGCAGCTCCATCGAGCCGCCGTTGAACAGCAGTGTGCTCTGTCCGCTGGCCACGATGGTGACGCGTTGGCCGCGCTTGGCTAGCGCGATGCCGCAGGTGAGGCCGCTCAGGCCTCCGCCCATGATGACGGTGTCGGTTCTCATTGCTTGTCCTCCTTTCCTTGGTTGCTGACTGCCATGTCAAGTCCGCACAGGCCCTCGTAGATGGCTGCGGTGAGCTGTGCCTCGCGCAGGGTGTCGCCCCATGCGACAGGCCTCATGCCCTTCCAGCGCTCGTCCAGGAAGTCGGCAAGGTCTTTTTGAGCGCGTCTCACGTCGTGGTGAAGCTCACCCAGCAGCGACGCGGCGCGGCAGGAACACAGTTTGCCTTGGCAGGTGCCCATGCCCACGCGGGTGCGTCGACGCAGGTTCACCAGGTTGTGGACGTGCAGCTGGTGCACGGCATATTTGATTTCGCCCACGGTGACGCCTTCGCACTCGCACACCAGGGCGTTGTCGATATCGTTGTCTTTCTCGATGCGGGCTGCCAATGAGCCATGGCGGCCGATGGCGGCACGCTCGCCGAAGCTGTAGCGCTTGGTCATGTCGCTCTGGTTGGGGGCGCCTTCCTCGGAGCCGGGGAGCGGCTGGTTGGCGGTGACGCAGGGGGCTGTGTTGCCCAACTTGGCGCACACCGCGTTGGTGGCGATCTCGGCCATCAGGCGGTAGGTCATCATCTTGCCACCGGTGATGGTGATGAAGCCCTCCACACCGTCGCGTTTAGCGTGATCCAGGCAGACGATGCCGCGGCTGATGCTGCGGCCGCTGGGATCGTCGTCGCTGGCGACCAGCGGGCGCACACCGGCATAGGCACGGATGACCCTCGTGGTGGCCAGTGACGGAGCGAGCTTGATGCCCTCGTTGAGCAGGACGTCCACCTCCTCGCGTGTGACGCGCATGTCGTCCACCGTCTCGATGGGGATGCGGTCGCTGGTGGTGCCGATGACGCACACCGTGTCGTCGGGGACGAGGATGTCGGCGTTGGCCGGCTTGCGGCAGCGGTTGATGACCATCTTGTTCACGCGGTGGCCGAAGATGAGCAACGCGCCGCGGGCAGGGAACATCGAGATGTTGGCTCCCGCCATCTGCGCGATGCGCTGTCCCCAGATGCCTGCTGCGTTGACCACAACGCGGCCGCGCACCTCGATGTGCTCGCCACTGAGTTTGTTGAACAGTTTCACGCCCTCGACGCGGTTCTGGTTCATCACCAGACCTTCCACCTCGTGATAGTTGAGTGTGTCGGCGCCATGCAGGCGTGCGTCAAGCAGGTTGGCGACGGTGAGGCGGAACGGGTCGATGGCAGCATCGGGGATGCGGACGGCACCGATGAGGTCGGGGTTCACCGACGGCTCGATGCTGCGTGCCTCGGCCGGGTCAATGATATCGGCACGGATGCCGGCGCGCTGGCAAGCCTCGACGAAGGTCTTCTGGTAGTCCAGGTCATCCTCGGGAAGGGTAATGAACAGTCCGTCGGTCTCTTCGACGCAATGGCGCGCGATGCGTCGCAGCGTCATGTTCTCGCTGATGCACTCACTGGCGCTCTCGCTGTCGGTGACGGCATAGCGTGCGCCGCTGTGCATCAGGCCGTGGTTGCGGCCCGTTGCGCCCGTGCTGTAGTCGTTGCGTTCAACGAGCAACGTCTTGAGCCCGCGCAATGCGCAATCCCTCGCCGTGCCGGCGCCCGTTGCGCCACCGCCGACGATGATCACGTCATATTCGTTTTTATAAATGTCACTTGTTACCATAAATTCAGTTTTTAGGGTAGCAAAACTTTTATTTCTTGGTTTCGCTGCAAAGATATATCAACTTTCTGAAACGGCAAAATATTTCGTTGATTATTTGTATGATTTTTGAATTTGGTTTTGTAAAATGCTATAAAACAAATAAATAAAATATGCAAAGAACAGTAATTTGCCGAAAATGGGTGTTTTGTTTTTCGGGTTTATATATTTCGTTATGAAAGCAAAATAAACCATTATTTAGTCAAAAATGACCTTGTTTGGGTTTCGTTTTGATGAATTTTGAAAGATTTTTGTGTTTTTTCTTGGTGGGTAATCTTCTTTTCTCTATTTTTGCCGCATCATTTGAAAATTGACCGCTGTCATGACGAAAGAACAACGACACGAAATGATCATGGAAGAGCTCATCAAGCACGGCTCGGTGCTCGTTACCGACCTGGTGCGCATGCTTGATGTGTCGGCAGTGACGGTGCGCAAGGACCTCACCGAGCTCGAGAAAAGCGACAAGCTCTACCGCAACCACGGCAAGGCCGTGCTCATCAACCCTTATATCAATAATAGGCCGGTTAACGAGAAGGAAAAGCTCGCCACCGACGAGAAACACGCCATCGGGCGCGAGGCAGCGCGACTCATCGAGCGCAATGACAGCATCTGCATCGCGTCGGGCACGACGGTTCATGCGTTGGCTCGCAACATTGTGCCCATCCACAAGTTGACCGTTGTGTCGGCATCGTTGCCCGTGAGCAACATTTTGTCGCAACACCAGAATGTGGACATCATTCAGTTGGGCGGCATGTTGCGTCACAGCAGCTTGTCGGTGGTGGGCGAGTACAGCACGCGCATCCTTGAGCAATGCTCGTTCAGCAAACTGTACATGGGTGTTGATGGCATTGACTTTGACTTCGGCATCACGACGACCGAGATGCGTGAGGCCATGCTCAACCAGAAGATGATGGCAGCGGCACAGAAGACCATCGTCCTTGCCGACAGCAGCAAGTTCGGGCGTCGAGGCTTCGCTAAGATCGCCGACATCAGCGCAGTGGACATCATCATCACCGACGCCGGCATCTCGCCCAAAATCGTCAAGCAGGTGGAAGACCTGGGCATCGAGCTCATCATCGCCCAATAAGTTTTAAACTTCAAACCTTTAGCTCGGTGAAGCCAATTACGCGAATTAAACTGATTGGCATCCGCGTTCTTTTTGTTGAAAACAACTGGAACAACTAAGACAATTGGGCTGCCGCGTTTTGATTTTAAACGGCGAATTTAGCGGATTAAACGAATGGCATCCGCCTTCACACTTCGTTCTTGTTGTGAGGGGGGGCAATAGTTTTGTGCAAACCTATCTGGTTTGTAGCTGTTGTTTTTTTTGTTGCTGCTTTCGGGATAGAGTAATAATTGTTGTAATTGTTGTCTTCCTTTTTTTACTTGGATGGGATGTGGGAGGCGAAGGTGAGGTTACTCCAGACGACGAGGGCGCCGCTCACGGTGTCGGCGCTGATGGTCATCACGCCCAGGTCGTCGCGTTTCTGCATCATGTTTTTCACGTTTTCATCACCCATCACCATGCAGGCAGTGGCCCATGCGTCGGCTGTCATGCAGTCGGGTGCGATGACGGTGACGCTGAGCAGTGTGCCGGCGCGGCTGTCACCCGTGTGCGGGTCGATGATGTGTGAGATTTTGTTGCCGCCCTGTTCGCGCCACTTGCGGTAGTTGCCGCTGGTGGCGACAGCACCGCTGTCGAGGGATAGTGTGAGCGCGCTCTCGTGGCTCACTTCGCCCTGCTCGTCGCTGGGCATGTCCACCGACACTTGCCACGGCATGCCACGGCTGTTCACGCCGCTGGCTGCCACCTCGCCACCGATCTCGACGAGCCAGTTGCGGGCGCCGTTGCGCGCGAGCATGCGTCCGATCTCGTCACAGGCGAGGCCCTTGGCGATGGAGCTGAAGTCGAGCATCAGTCGCGGGTCCTGCTTGACGAGGGTGTCGCCGTGCAGGGTGACCTTGTCGAGGCCGACGAAGGTGAGGATGCTGTCCAACTGGGAGCGGGTGGGCATGGTGCCGTTCTTGTAGCCGAAGCCCCACGCGTTGACCAGCGGCATCACTGTCGGGTCGAAGGCGCCGCCGCTCTCGCGGTGGACGGTGAGTGAGGCGTCGAGCAGGCGCTTGATGTAGGCGTCCACGCGGTTGAGGTTGTTCTCGTTCAAGGCAGTGATGAGCGATGCTTTGTTGTAGGGCGACACGCTCATGTCCATGTTGTTGAGGATGAGCTGGATGCTGTCGTTCAGGTCGCGGTGGGCTTCATAGGTGATGTGGTAGTCGGTGGTCCATACCACGCCCTCGTTGCTGAAAAACCGCATGCGCTGCCGTGAACACAGCATCGCGATGATTGTGACGGCCAGGACCGCTAGAACAGCAAGGTATCTTTTCATGTGATATTGTTATAAAACTACGAACCATTAGCTCGGCGAAGCCAATTACGCGAATCAAACGAATTGTATCTTGATGGATGATGCTTGTTTGATTCGCGTAATTTGTGCTGTTGTGGCAGGGTGGGGATCACTTGAGGAACCAGGTGAGGTTGACGTACCAGGTGCGGTTCTTGGCGACGTTATCGTCGAGCAGCTTGGTGTGCAGTGTCTGACCTACCGAGAAGTTGAAGCCGGCGCGCAGCTGCCAGCGTTCGAACAGTTCAAATCCAGCGCCCATGTCGAGGTAGACGTTCACCGGGGGATAGGTGTTGAGTTCGCTGTGGTTGCCGTGCAACAGGAACGAGAACTGCGGTCCTGCGTACACCAGCGGCATGAAGGTCGTTTCCATGCCGCCCAGACGGCGGTACTTGAACTTGAGGTGCAGGGGCACGTCAAGGTAGTGCATCGACACTGTCTCGTTGCCGGCGCCCACTGATGACCAGACGGTGCGGCTGCCATAGTCCACCTTGCCCTGTTTGAGCGTGTAGAGCGCTGCGCCCTCGACGCCAAAGCCAAGGCTGCCGAAGTTCATCTCGCCTGTCACACCCAGCTGCGGTCCCCACGCCCTGGTGGAGGGCACGATATCTTGCTGCTTGAAGTGCAACTCGTTGTAGTTGGCTCCGGCTGTGATGCCCCAGCGCGAAGTGGTCTGGGCCATTGCGGCAGTGGCTGCAAGGAGCGTCGCCGCGATCAGTAAAGTGATTCTTCTCATTGTCATGTTATCGTTTTTTTCTTTTTTCTTGTTGCATGGGGCCGTGACGGGAGTCACGGCACAGGTGGACCGGGCTGGCGGTTGCTAGAAGAGCCAGGCGGCGCTGATTGTCCAGTAGCTGTCCTTGCCGTTCACCTTGTCGCCCGTGTACTCGCTGTCGATGTACTTGAGGGCGCGGGAGATGCCCAGACCGTAAGTCCCAGTGAGTCGCAGGTGCCTGAACAGGTCGGCACCGAGGCCGACGTCCCATGAGAGGTAGGTCTTGCGGTTCTTCAAGTTGCTGGGTGCATTCTCGCTGAACAGCACCGAAAAACTGGGTCCCGTGAACACCAACGGCTCAAAGAACTTGTTGATGGTGGGTAGCGAAAGTTTGTAGCGTGCATACACCGGAATGTCGATGTAGTGGCGCTTGAAAACGAGATTGTTGTCGGTGAGGCGGTTGTTGCGGTGGGTGTACATTGCTGATACCTCCACGCCCAGGCCGATGACCGGGATGTTCATGTCGAGCAGCAGGCCCCCGGTGTAGCCCACGCGGTTGTCGCTGTTGATGATGTTGCGGTCGAAGCGCAACTCGCCCAATGTGATGCCTCCGCGGAGACCCACACGCACCTGTGCGGCAGCAGGCAGCGCCAACAGCACAATCATTGTCAATATCATCTTTCTCATTGTCGTCATAGTTTAACAAAGGGTCAAAGCTACAAACAATTTTCCATTCTCGCGCAATAATCGTTAAGGAATAACACTAATTTAACATGGTTAGGCATTAGGCTTTAGGTTTTAGGCATTAGGCATTATGTGTTAGGTTTTAGGCATTAGGTGTTAGGCTTTAGTGGAGAGAAAAGAAAAATCCCGCACCGGAAACCGATGCGGGACCCTTCGTGTGGGCAGTGAGGGATTCGAACCCCCGACCCTCTGCTTGTAAGGCAGATGCTCTGAACCAACTGCGCTAACTGCCCGAGTTGCCGTCAAAAGCGATGCAAAGGTACTGCTATTTTTGAAACCACCAAAGAAAAATGAGATTTTTTTTCAAAAAAAGTGATTTTTTCTCTTCAAGAGGCGGTTTTTAGCGGAGAAAAGGGTAATTTTACTCGCTGTTTCCTGGTTGGACTGGCTGGAATGACTGGACGCGGCTGGAGTGGCTGGATGGGCTGGAGTGACTGGACTGGCTGGACTGCCTGGACGGGCCGTGACAGGAGTCACGGCATAGTGGACCGGGCTGGATTGGCTGGACGGGATGGAGTGGATTGATTGGAGGAATTGTTGAATTTTAATTTATATATTTCATGGAGATGACTTTTATTTTTCTTGCTGATGGCTTTGAGGAAGTCGAGGCCATGACGAGTATTGACGTGATGCGTCGTGCGGGAATGCCCGTGACGACGGTGTCGATTAATCTCACGCGTGAAGTGACTGGTGCGCATGGCGTGACGGTGCTGGCCGACAGCCTGTTTGCCGACAATGACTATAGTGGTGCTGAGTGGCTGGTACTGCCCGGCGGTATTCCTGGCGCGCCCAACTTGGCTGCTCACGAAGGCTTGCGTGACCTGCTGCTGTCACAGGACGAGCGCGAGGGACACATCGGCGCGATCTGCGCCTCGCCGGCAGTGGTGCTGGGACCGCTGGGGTTGCTCATGGACCGCAAGGCGGTGTGCTACCCGGGACTTGAGGATACAGTCGAGGGCGTGAACTGGCAACAGGGGCCTGTCGCCATCGACGGTCACATCGTCACCGGAAACGGACCTGCAGCGGCTGCTGCCTTCGCCCTGGCAATGGTGGCCGAGAGCGCTGGTGCCGACAAGGCCAGCGAAGTGGCTGCGGGAATGCTGTTTTAGGCATTAGGTATTAGGCTTTAGGCATTAGGTTTTAGGCTTTAGGGTCGCCTCTTGTTGGTGTTTTGCTTTTTGTTGGAGGAAGTGGCGTTCTTATATATTATAATGTGAAAAAAACGTCTGAAAAGTTGCAGATGTCAAACAAAAGGTCTAAATTTGTGGCATTAATTTTGGCTTGTGTGCCCTCTTGCGGCGTGCAAGAAGTTGAAAATAAGCCTTATTAATGCATTTATTTGAGAAACCAAACATCTTTTTTTATTAACTTTTATATTATTAACTCCTAAATCTTTATTACATTTATGAAGAAGATTTTATTCTTAATGTTGAGTTTGGCCGTGACCACCAGCGCTTTTGCCGGTGTCAA
Source organism: uncultured Bacteroidales bacterium (assembly GCA_902784675.1). GTDB lineage: Bacteria > Bacteroidota > Bacteroidia > Bacteroidales > Muribaculaceae > Sodaliphilus. The sequence goes on from CACZVR010000011.1 coordinate 34,641, forward strand.
GGTTAACAGTGTGCAGAAGGTGCTGCCGCAGACCAGCAAGTCTGCGAAGGTGTCTCATGCTAACGGTATGACTGCTGCTAAAGATGTTCAGACAATGAACATCAATGCTCCCAAGGTTACTCCCAAGCAGCATCAGCTGATGCCTATTGAGGGCATGCGCGTGTTAGAGGCCAAGACAAACATGACCTTCAATGCTCCCCACAAGGCTGATCCCGCAGGTACTGTAGTGAACTACAAGAGGTCTGCAGGTCAGTTCCTGGCTCCTAATGAAGGGCTGACGGCTCTGTCATTTGGCCAGCAGGCAGGTACTATCAAAGCTGTCGAGAATGGCAACAAGATTTATTTCAAGAACCTGCTTTATGATCCCAATAACTACCTTTTGACCAACTTTGTACAGTATGGCGCTTCGGGTGCAGACTACTGGATTGAGGGTACCAAGAGTGGTAACACCATCACCATCCAATTGGGTCAGACGATCGTTGATCTTTCGGCTCAAGGTCTGAACGTTGTCCTGAAACGTGGTACTACCCGCTCCGGTTCAAATGGTGTTCAGTTTACTGTGAACAGTTCTTCTACTGCCACCTTCACCGTTAACGGTGATGTGCTCACGCTGAACAACTCGGCACAGTCGACCACTGGTTATGGCAATGGTCTTGCAGCTGTTTGGGACGATGACAACACCTGGGTAAACGTAATCAACTATGGCACCCAGCTGACCGCTATCGGCGAAATTCCCGATGCACCCGTAATCTACACCGATGCTGACATCGATGCACTGACTGGTGATTTCGTAAGGTATAACCGTACCGGTTACGCATGGAATCGCACTGCTGATAACTACTTGGATATCATGGAGCAGACAGGTTATGGCTACATCTTCTACGATGAGGACGGCACCACTGTTTACATGCGCGATCCCGTTTCGGGTTGGAATAACGGTAACTGGGTAAAGGGTACGAAAAACGGCGACCAGCTGAGCTTCCCCTTGAACCAGTACTTCTACTGGGATGATGAGTTCTTTGGAATTAGGACTACCTATGGTCTCCTTGAGTTGGATACCATCACAAACAAACTCACCTATACCATTGATCCTGATAAGACCGATATCACTTACACCATCGAAGGCAATACCATCACGATGGACGATTGCGGCTATGTTGACGACGCAATGACCCAGTTCTATGGCTTGGCTGCCTATGTTGACTCGGCTTACATCGATCGTAACTTCTACTGCATGGACTGGTTCACCCAGTACTATATGATTCCCGGCACCCCGACCATCGAGAGCGTTCAGCCCGTGACTGCAACTACTGCAACTGTTAACTGGACCGACGCTGATGCCAATACCGACACTTGGAATGTGCGCTATCGTGAGTGGGTAGATCCCGCAACTGTTGAGTACTTCTTCGATGACTTCGAGGGTGAAGTCAACTGGACCGGTTGGAATATGGACGGTGATGACTACTGGTGGGAGCTTGGAGAAGATGAAGATGGCAACACCATGCTTTCTTCGGCAAGCTACGTGAACAATGTTGGTCCACTTGAGCCCGACAACTGGGTAATGTCGCCAGAGCTCAAGCTTGACGGTGTTATCAGGTTCAAAGCTTGGGGCCAGGATCCCAAGTATGCTGCCGAGAACATTGCCGTTTATGTCTTCGTTGGCGACACCGCTACTATCGAGGATCCCGCTACTGCGTTTGTAAAGGTTGGTGATGACATCGTCACCACTGGTGATGTGACCGAGTACACCTTCGTAATTCCCGAGGAGTATCAGGGTCAGATGGGTTATATCGCAATCCGTCACTACAATGTAACCGATATGTTCCGCGTGAACATCGATGACGTTTATGTTGGAAGTCCCGATGGTGGTAACCCCTGGATCTATGTAAATGGCGTTCAGGCTATGCAGCTGCTTCTCGAGGGTCTGACTCCTTCGACCACCTATGAGGTACAGGTACAAGGTACCAACTATGGTGGCGTAGGCGTTTGGAGCGACGCTGTTCAGTTCACTACTCTGGCCGACCAGCCTCAGCCCACTGTTAAGCGTGGTGATGTTGACGGCAACGGTGACGTGAACATGGACGACTTGACCTTGCTGATCAACTACCTGCTCAATCAGGCTGCCTATATCGATCAAATCAATTTTGATAACGCAGCTATCTGCGACTCGCTCGATAGCGATGATGTAGGTATGGACGACTTGACTGCCTTGATTAGCTTCCTGCTGTCTAAGCAATGGGACGATTGATTGAATTGTCGGCGATTCATTCGCTGCAATAACTTGAATAAAAGAGGGATCCGCATGCTGCGGGTCCCTCTTTTGCATCTTTAAACAACTGAATTGTCTGATTTTTCTGAGGGCATCCGCGAGTGTGGATTGGCTGGAGTGACTGGATTGGCTGGATTGGCTGGAGTGACTGGATTGGCTGGATTGACTGGATGGGCTGGAGTGACTGGATGGGCTGGACGGGTCGTGACGGGAGTCACTGCATAGATGGACTGGCTAGCTGGAGTGGCTGGTGTGACGGACTGACTGGGCAGGATGAATTGGCTGGATGGGGATGTGTGAGGGTTGGTTGGTTTTTGTTTTGGGTTTTTCTTGGGTTAAAATTGTTGTTATTGCGCTGAAAGATGTATCTTTGCAGGTTGAAACATCTGGAACAATTAAAACTATTCAAAATATTGAACATGAGAAGACTTTTTGTACTGTTGTGTGTCTGTGCCGGCATGACCATGCTGGCGGGTGTGCCTGTTGACCGCTCTCGCGTTGTCAAGTCGTCACAAATCGAGCGTACGTCCATTCAGCGTGCCCCCGTGTTGGCTGCGGGCAATGTGGCTGGCGCTCGCATCTGCCTGATGCATCTGTGGGACTGGAGTGAGGACGCGATGGGTCACGTGAGCGTGAGTGCCAACGATCCTTTCTATGGCGGAGGCTGGACGACCACCGTTGTTGCCGGTGCCGGCGCGGGCGAGATGGTGTTTGCCGGTGGGCTGGCGATGTGTGATGTTGATGTGCCTTTCACTGTCAACGGAACGACTGTCACCCTGAAGGTCGGCGACGAGCCTTTTGCCACGGTGAGCGGCAGCAAGACGACGACTGCAGGCGGAGTGACCACGACAGTTGACAGCACGCTTTATTACTATGTGGTGAACGAGGATTGGCTGGTGAACTATGGCGACCTGGCCGATGTTCACGGCACTGTACTTGATGATGGCACGATTGTGTTTAACGAGGGCTTTGCCTATTATATCGAGCATGAGGTGACTACCACTGTGACTGCCGGAGGCAAGACGCAGACGTTCAACGACTCGTCGTTTGAGATCTCGTTGCTCATTCGCGACTTGCAGCTGCTGGTTCCCAACGGCGTGCATGAGTTCACCGACCAGAACGGTCAGATTCACAGTGTTGATGTGGTGCTGCGTCAATCGAATGACACGGTGTATGTCACCAACCTGTGGGGCATGGGCTGGCAGGAAGATTACATGTTGCTTGCCGAGGGCGGCGTGATGACCTTCCCGGGACAGGCCTTTGCCGACATCAGCGATGCCGAGAATCCCGGTGGCGCCGGCCTGTGGTACAATGGCGATGGCAACGGCAGCCTGGGTAATGCAGGTGCAGCTACTCCTGAGATGATCACCTGGGACCTGACTGTTCCCACCGACAATGCCACGACATGGCCTGCATGGACAGCCAACAAGCTCTACTTCACCAATGGCTCAACGTTTGTCGTTCCTGCATCTCAACATGCGATGCGTGGTGACGTGGATGGCAATGAAGACGTGAACATGGATGACTTGACTGTGTTGATCAACTATCTGTTGACCGGCGACGCGAGCCAGGTTGTTTTAGAGAATGCGGCCGTTTGCGACAGCCTTGACAGCACCGAGGTTAGCATGGACGACTTGACAGCGTTGATTAACTACCTGCTGACAGGTCAGTGGCCCGATTGATGAGTTGAACTCATCACAACCATAATGGCGGGGTGCCCAACGAGGGCGCTCCGCTGTGTTTTTTGTACCATTGTGCTTTTTGTGCTTGTGAGGCAGCGGGTGGCCGTGGTAATTTTGCGGGGACGATAGATGCTATAGAGATTATAGAAGCTATAGCGTTTTTTATTATTCTAAAATTGCATTACCATGAAGAAACATCATTTTAAAGAGACCCTGGTTGTGCCCAGGGCGATGGTGCCGCTCGAGAATGCCGAGGCAGCGCAGAACGGACAGGCCGCGATGGCGGTGAATGTGCGCGAGCGGGAGAAGTCCCTGCAAGTGACGGGTGTGCCGACAGCTGTCGGGACGGTCGCTGCCGGTGACCGCCTGTTGCTGCTCACGGGTGACCATTGCGTGAGTTGCCGCGGCAATCGTGTGATGATCGATAACGTGGCGGTGGCGAGTGTGACTGGCGCGCTCATCGGCGCCTATGCCCTGGGTGGCGTCATCGTCATCGCAACTACCAACGGCTTCACCTATCTGGCTGAGCGCGACGGAGTGTGGCGGGTGCTAGACCCAAGTGATGCTGTGCCGCGCCTCTCGTTCACCGAGCATCAGACCACGGCGAGCGCCACCCTTGACGCTTATACCTTTGCGGACCCTTATGCCCAGTGGCAAGCCCCGCTGGCTAATGCCGACATCAGCGCGTTGACCGCCATGGTGCGTGGCACATGGAATGCCCTCGTCAGCGATGCTGCTGCCGACGGATGCCACATCGCGCCCATGCTGGTGCGTTGGGCAGTGCGCCTGCAGGATGACAGTTACCTGTGGATGAGTGAGCCGGTGAGGGTGGGAGATGTCGCGCTTGCCAATGCCGATCGTGTTATCGCCACTGTGGACCACGGCGGCAGCGGTTTCACAGGCATCCAATCCAGCGTGATGACGATGCTTCGCTACACCGTGGGCATCACGGTGAATCAAGGCATTGCTGCCGACTGGTTGCCGTTGATCAAGAGCATCGACGTGCTCGCCACCGACGAGGCGACGCTGCTCTCGTCGACCCGCACACTGGAATACCGCTGCATCACGCACACGACGGCCCCGCGCGAGTACCTGTTGGAGATGGGGTTGGCGCGACGCAGTGCCGCCGCCATTGCACGCCAGCTCGAGGCATCGTCCTGGCGCATGGTTGCCTCGGCACCCGCGACAGCGACACTCACG
>CACZVR010000012.1 GCA_902784675.1 uncultured Bacteroidales bacterium
CGTGGGCACACCGTCCATCATCCTCATCTCGTTTGACAAGGACCACAAGCTCTTCAACGGCGGCATCCGCTGGAACCGCATCTTCAAGTTACCCAATCCTGATAAGAAATAGGCTTTAGGTGTTAGGCTTTAGCTAAGGACTAAAAACTAGAGAAAAAACAAATGCACGAGTCGTCAGCAATATCCGTTGTGATGGGCAGCATGTGTGCTGCCAGCGTGCGGTGCTATGCGGCGGCCCTCAAGGCAGGCTCGTTGCTGGTCGACCTGGACGAGCGGCATCTACCCCTGCGCCACAGCCATCACCGCTACCGCATCGACGGCCCTAACGGCGTGCAAACCCTCACCGTTCCTCTTGTGGGCTCTACCAACAACATGATGACGCCGCTGCGCGACGTGCTCATCTCGGAACACGGCGACTGGCGCCGCCTGCACTGGGGCGCCTTGTTCTCGGCCTACGGTCGCACACCCTACTTCGACTATGTTGCCGACGATCTGTCTCGGGTCATCAACGGCTCGCAACGCTATCTGCACGAGTTCAACCGGCAGTTGCATGAGGTCATCGTCGATTTCATGGACCTGCCCCTTGTGACTCGTTATCCAATATCCACAGAGATAAAAGTTGAAGGCGAAACGCTTGATCTGCGCGGGCGCATCGCCATGAAAAAAAACGACACGCTGCCCATCGACAACGTGCCTTATTACCAAATGTGGACCGCTAAAAGCGGTTTTTGCCCGGACTTGAGCATCCTCGACCTGATGATGAACATGGGCCGTGAAGGCATCTTCACCTTAATGAAGATGGCCGAGCGTTTCCCGGCGCAGGATCCCGTTTAGAACGTACTCATGCCGTCCCACACCATCAGGTAATCCCTGACGTAGCCCACCTTGCCGTTGATGCGGATTTTGTACCACCCTTTCACTTTCCCCAAGCAGGGATAAGCCTCGGGGACATAGCCCATCGCAGTGGTGTCGGGGATCTTGGCAATGACGCGTGCCTTGGTCGAGGGGCTCTTGCGCACATTGAAGTTGCCCGTGCGGGTCTGATCGCGGTATACCACACCCTGGCCGTTCTTGGCCCTGAAGGTGACCACCCGGTGGCCCTTCTTGGTAATCTCGCAATTGTCCTGAATGCCCACCGTGTAGGTGGTCTCATTGATCGCGATAAGGCGGCCCACAGGCTCGCCCTTGCTGTCAACAACCATCTTCATGCTTTGAGCGTTGGCCACGGCAACAACCATGACAAACAGCATGGTAATAAGTAAACGCGATTTTTGTATTGTTTTCATATCGTTATAGATTTATTGATGAATTCATTTTCAGGAAAAAAGAAAGGTCTGAGCATTCACTGCTGAGACCCTCAATAATTACTAATACTTGAAAACTATATTTACCCCATAAAAGCATTTTCTCTTTTGACGTTGCAAATTAACTAAATATTTCTCTAATTAGAACAAACTAATCTATTAAAAAATGTAAAAAAATGTTTATGCGCTGCTTTTTCCTTGTTTTTCACCCAATTCCTGACTTTTTGCTATGCATTTCACTCTTTTGGGCTCACTTTTTCGTTGCATGTTTGAATGGCTCTTGAAAATAAATTTTGCCGGAATGGTTGTCAATTCCTGATTTATTAGTAAATTTGCAGCCGTTTTTGATGGAAAGCCATCCAAGCCGGTCCTATAGCTCAGTTGGTTAGAGCACCTGACTCATAATCAGGGAGTCCTTGGTTCAAGCCCAAGTGGGACCACATCCCCACGCCACACGCGAGTCCATCCAAGTCGTGTGACGTGGGGTTTACAATATTCAACGCCCACTGTGGCACTCACATCAGCAATCCCGATGACGCTACCAATCTCACGATCGCGAGCATTCGAACCAAAGGTGTTTCTCTGCTTTTGGCTCTATTCGGTTTTGCTGCTTTTATTTCTCTCGCCCGACAGTTATTTTCACGATTTATATGACCGTTGCGACAGCGCCTGGTTCTTCTCGGCCGGCAAGTGGTGGATGCAAGGCTTGAAGCCCTATATCGACTTTGCCGACAGCAAGGGTCCGTTGCTGTGGCTGATTTATGGCATCGGATGGCTCTTCAGTCATCATGACTACACGGGCGTGTGGTGGCTCAGCACGCTCTCCTATGCGGGAACATTCTATTTCACCTATCGTGCCGCACTGCTGTTTGTGCCTCGTCGCCATGCAGTCATCTGCAGTCTGCTCATGACGTTCGCCTTCTTTCTCCCACCCTTCCACCGCGAAATCAGGGCCGAGAACTGGTGTCACCTTTTCCTGTCGCTGTCGTTGTGGAAGATGTGTGCCGTGTGCTTCGGTCATGACATGGGCAAACGCAGCACGGCATGGGCTTGCTATTGGCTTGGTCTCTCGACGGGCGCGCTGCTGCTCATCAAGTTCAACATCGCTGTGGTGCAGGGCATCATGCCCTTGCTTGCAGCGTGGGTCATCATCCGTGAGCATCGCGGATTCTTCAAGGGACTCGCTGCATGGTTTATCGGCCTGTTGACTGTGGTATTGCCTATTGTGCTGGTGTTGGCGGCTCAAGGTTGCCTCACCGCCATGATCAACGAGTATTTCATGGCCACGGCTGGTTTTTACAGCAACGACATCGTGGCACAAGTGGCCCCGCTGAAAGGATTGCTCGGCGACCTGCTGCACAGCAGGCTGTTCCTTGCCTATGTTGTCCTTGTCCTGGCTGGCATTGCTTTGACGACCCTACAATTAAAAACACACAAGTGGTTGCCCGCAGTGGTCACTGCTTGGATGGCGCTGACGCTGTTGCCTTCGGCATTGTTCTACTACCATTTCAGCATCTTGGCCTTCCTCTTTTTCCCCTTGATTGTGTCAATTGCGACTTGGTTGTGGAAGAAAAATCGCGATTCTTTGATCCAGACCCGATGGCTCATCGCGCTTGCTGCCTTGTGCGTGATAGCCGACTATGCCATCAACCACACCTCACTGGACAGTTCCATCGTGTGGAACAACGACAAGGACAAGGAGCACGTCTACTATGCCACAGTGAATGTGCTGTCACAGTTTGACCATCCCTCCATCTGCTACAGCCAGGTCGAGCAAGGAGCCGAAACGATGGCCGACGCGTTGCCAGCCGTCAAGTACTGGTGCGTTCCGGCACACAAACAGGACACCGCTACCGCCGACATCATCCAGGCCATCAATCGCCATGCGGTTGACATCGTGATGACCCATGTCCACCCCACCGACAATGACCATGGCGTGACCGCCGCGCTGGTGAGCAACGGCTATCACAAGTGTTTCAGCCTGGATTACTATGAGAAGCCCTGGTCGGTGTGGTCAATACGCGAACTGCCGCCTGTCCAACTGGACTATGAAGCCAGTTGGCAAGACGTGGTGCTCAAGCGGCGCCCGCGTTTTATGCGCGATTAAAGCGGACGAACTGGGAAATTAAAGTAGGTGTCGGGGAACGGCTCGTTCTTGAGGGTGAAATGCCACCACTCGTTATCCAGGGGCTTGAAGCCATGACGCAACATGGCCGTGCGCAGCACCATGCGGTTGTAGAACTGCTCTGACGTGATGCCACCCTCCTGCGGACGGTATTCCAGCGTCTCGGGGTCACCGCAATAGTCGGGATGGCTCTCGACACCGAACCAGTCAAAGGTGCCGCCCATGTCCAATTCCTTACCGGTTTTCATATCAAACAACGTCAAGTCCACCGTCGAACCACGGGAGTGTCCGCTGCGCTTGGCGACATACTCCTTCTCAAAAACCTCTTCCTTGGTCAGATAGGGATAGAAGTAGGCACGGGTCAACGTGTCGGTCACATCCAGCGCCCAGCGCATGAAGTGATCTACACCGCGCTGAGGGCGGTAAGCGTCATAGATCTTCAACCGATAGCCATGAGCCTTCAGGTCATCGCTCACGGCGCGCAGGCTGTCGGCTGCCTGACGTGTCATCAGCGCCACGGGGGCCTCATAGCCGTCGATGCGGGCACCCACAAAATTATAGGTGCTGTAATACCTGATTTCCAGAATCGCATCGGGCACCACATCGGTGATCGTGACAAACTGACTGGAGTCATACACTTTATCATAGACCGCCTGCTGAGTGCTCTTGCAGGAAACCAACAAGCCGCTTAACATCAGGATGGCGACCATCATCCATTGCGTCGTCTTATTCATCTTATCTTAAAAATTTTAATCACACAACAAGCGCACATAGCCATAGAGGCCGGCCTCACGATTGATGATGCTGTAATTTGATGGTTCGTCAAGCACCTGGCTGCCGGCGACGCCTTCAACAACATGCATCAGGCTGTCGCGCAACTCATCAAATTTCTCTTGTGCCTGCTGCTCATCCTTGCAGTTATACACATCGCTCATCGCCGAGTCCTCGCTCTGGAACTCAAAAACCACTCGATACTTCATCTTCAATTCAATTACACTATCAGAGCATTGCAGCCATCTTGCGGATGGATTTGAGAATGTCAATAATAGACTTGTCAGAACGAGCCGTCTGCATATTGCACTTCGACTGAAGATACATAAGCGAGTCGGCAGGCACATCGAGTGCCGCCTCAAACATCAAGGCGGTCTTTGCTGTCAGGGGTCGTTTCGCATTAAGAATCTCATTCACAACCGAATAAGTCAAACCCATACTCTCAGCTAGCTTGCGCTGGGTGATTCCGCGATATTCAATCTCATCCTTCAACACTTCGCCTGGGTGAGTCGGGTTTGCTCCATATCCAAGATTTCCCATATTCCTTTACTCTATTTCTCAAATCACTGCAAAGGTAATCAACCAAACCGACATTCTTGAATTTTGTGAACATAAATTCAATGACATACTAAGTTTTTCCTCTTTTCTTTTGACAATCCAATACTTCTTTGTAACTTTACGGCCGTGTTCCGACAGGAAGCACAATACATAGTTGACATCAAGAAGCGTTATGCTCGTCTTGCCGATAGAAATGTGAGAAACTTCTACAGTACGCAAGTAAAGTGTAACGGTTCACCTATAGCGTGGACTGGTTACATTTCTCGTACTAGGGTATTCTCACAACCTCTATCGGAAGAAATCATATCAGTGCCACGCTTCTGTATTTAATCACATCTCGCAATCGGGTACTGGTTGCCAAACTTTTTTAATCTTCACGAACATGAGAAACTTTACATTGACTTTATTAGCTTTGGTCTTTACGGCCTTTGTTGCTCAGGCCGATGAACTGACCATTTGTGATGGCAACGCTGAGTGCCAGTATTCTCCGTTCTATGGTCTCAAGATGGATGATGGACATCTTCTTTGTCAGTCCATTTATCCAGCCGATAAGCTCATTGACATGAAAGATAAATGGATTACCGCTATCAAATTCTATCCTGTTGATGATATTGGATATTTTGGCGGCGGTCGTCTTAGACTTGCGTTGACAGAAGTTGAACAGGATCATTTTGAGTCCACTACTATGCTGACTGGTGCAACTATAGTCGCTGAGATTAATCTTCAACCAGATGATACAGAGTTAGTTTTCTACCTTAATGAACCCTTTAAGTATAACGGCGGCAACCTGCTGATTCAAACCCAGCCGAAATGGGGATATTTACCTCATTCAGTTCTTTTCAAGGGCGAAGCTACCAATCAGATCACAAGTATGGCCCGTTACAGGAAGAATCAATGGGACAGTGAATACATATTCGAGACTGAGACTAATCTGCCGAAGGCTACTTTCACTTATGATAACGATCCTAGCTTCGAGCCCATCGAGACATGTACGCGTCCCGAGTGCTGGTATCAGATAATTAAAGATTGGGAGGCTTCTGTTACTATCATAAGCAATGAGGAGGGTGCAACCGTTTACTATTGGGTTTATCGAGATGACTTTCTCATCAAGAAAGGTTCTTTTACTGGCGACACTTACAGTTTTAGTGTACTTGGCTTTGCTGATTACTTTATATCGGCTATTGCCAAAAAAGAAGGAATGCATGATAGTCCCGATGGTGGTGTCTACTTCAATTTGATTGATATGTGGAATATTGGACCTGCTCCCATGCGTGGCGATGTCAATATATCCAGTAGTGTCAACATGGATGATTTAACCGACTTGATCAACTATTTGCTAACAGATGACGCTTCCAGAGTCTGCTTTACAAATGCGGACTGTGACCCGAACGGCAAAGTCAACATGGATGACCTGACCACTTTGATCAACTATTTGTTGACCAATCAGTGGCCTGACTAAACAGAACTAAAACACTTACCCGATACAACAGAAGCGGGTCCCACAGCTGTGGAATCCGCTTCTGTTGTAATTGTTTTACATCTTATCGGTTGCCGTACATTTCCTCGTAGTAGCGCTGGTAGTCGCCGCTGGTGACGCTCTGCACCCAGGGCTGGTGGTCAAGGTTCCAACGGATGGTTTTCTCGATGCCCACGGTGAACGGAGTCTCGGGGTACCAACCCAGTTCGCGTGCGATCTTGCTGGGGTCAATGGCATAGCGCATGTCATGGCCGGGGCGGTCGGTGACAAACTCGATGAGGTCGTCGTTGATCACGTCAAGGTCACACTTGAGCAGCTGCTGATACTCGGGCTCCTCACGCATGATGCGTGCAATGATGGCGATGACCTGCTTGACGATGTTGATGTTGCTCTCCTCGTTAAAGCCGCCGATGTTATAAACTTCGCCCACGGTGCCTTGACGCAGCACCAGGTCGATGCCCTTGCAATGGTCCTCGACATAGAGCCAGTCGCGCACGTTCTCGCCCTTGCCATACACGGGAAGTTTCTTTCCCTCAAGGATGTTCTTGATGATGAGCGGAATGAGCTTCTCGGGGAAATGATATGGACCGTAGTTGTTGCTGCAACGGGTGATGTTGACGGGCAGACCGTAGGTCTCGTGATAGGCCATCGTGATGAGGTCGGCGCTGGTTTTGCTGGCCGAATAGGGCGAGCGCGGTGCCAGCGGAGTCTCCTCGGTGAAGAAATGGCGACCGTAGGTCTTCAGGTCGGTGCGCCCCTCGATCACCTCGCGCACGTCGTCGCTCACCTGCAGCGGCTGCGGCTCGTCAAAGTCCTTGCTCAATGACCCGTACACCTCGTCGGTCGAGATTTGCAGATATTTCTTGCCGGGTGCGTAAGTGTTTTTGCCATTCTCATCTTTTCCCACAAACCAGGCCTCGCGAGCACAGTCCAGCATGTTCTGGGTGCCCAGGATATTGGTCTCGAGGAACAGACGCGGATTGGTGATGCTGCGGTCCACATGGCTCTCGGCAGCGAAGTTGACGATATAGTCCACATCGTTTTCACGCATGATTTCGCGCACCAGTTCACGGTCACCCACGTCGCCGCGCACGAAGGTCACGTTGGGCAATTCAATCTCGTTCTTGATCGAAGCCAGATTGCCGGCATAGGTCAAGGCGTCAAGGATGATGACCTCGATGTTATCACCGTACTTGTCAAGGATATACTTCACAAAGTTCGAGCCGATGAAACCGGCGGCTCCCGTCACAAGATAAGTCTTCATACTGCAGTCAGGTTTTTAGTTGTTCGCAAAGGTAACAAGAATTATCAAAAATCAGTACCTTTGCAAAAAAAATGTTCGAATGAAACGACTCATCATCTATATCATGTTGCTGTTGACAACCATCAGCACGATTGCCCAAACAGTGAACCAAGAGAAAAAAGAGCGCAAGAAAGTCGCCGTTGTGCTGTGTGGCGGCGGTGCCATGGGCACGATCCACATCGGTGCCCTCAAGGTGCTGGAAGAGGCCGGCATCCCCATCGACATGGTCACCGGCACGTCAATGGGCAGTATCATCGGCGGCATGTATGCCGTGGGATATGATGCCCAGGACATCGAGGCCATCGTCAACAGCATGGACTGGGGCGACATCCTGCGAGACCGTCTGTCGATGAGAAACCAGACCCTCGACGAGCGCGAGCGACAGAACATCTACCTGTTCGACTACCGCCTGTTCCTGGACAAAAGCCAGGACACGCTGGCAGGTGGTTTCATCCGCGGCATCAACGTCGAGAAAACCTTGCGCCACTACTTGCGCCAGCCCGAGGACATCGACTTCAAGAAACTGCCCCGCCCCTTCGGGTGCATCGCCACCGACCTGGTCACCGACAGTGAGGTGGTGCTTGACCATGGCTCACTGGCCAGGTCCATACGCGCCAGCATGGCTGTCCCGGGCGTCTTTGCACCCGTCAGGATGGATCCTTACATCCTTGTTGACGGCGGCACCAAGAACAATTTTCCTGCCGACTTGGCCCGCAAGATGGGTGCCGACATCGTCATCGGTGTCAGGACCGATTTGGGGTTGAACGATAAATACTACTCCACGTCCGATATTCTGGAGCGTTCGGTGGGAGCAGATATTCACAACCGCAGCGATGAGAACGACAAGTATTGCGACCTCATCATCCGTGTCCCCGTGCGGGGCTATTCTGCAGCCCACTTCTACCGCTCGGCCATCAAGGAGCTCATCAAGCGTGGCGAGGAAGCGACAAGAGCCCAGATGGACTCCATCATGATACTGAAGGAAAAAGCCGGTGTTCCTGCCGACTACAGGCCCGACTACAGCATCATCAACCTGAGTGACATCGATAACACCCAGGCTGGCAAACTCGTGAATGAGGAGAATGCCAAAAACTCCATCAAAGCCAGCGTTGGTTTGCGCTATGACATGGAAGAACTTGTGGCTGCCCAAATCGGCGCAACCTATTATTTTGGCAACAAACTGAACAAGACGCTGGACCTCACGCTCAGGTTAGGCATGCGCACCATGGGCCGCCTGTCATGGACCATGATTCCCAAGCCGCACCGCAAGGTGGGTGTTTCCTATGAAATCTGGCACGAGGACATTGACCTTTACCAAGGTAAACACCGCTCGGACAACCTGAAGTTCGTCTATCAGAAGGCCAATGCCACGCTATTCTCATTCGACGCGCTCAACCTGAACGTTGACCTGGGCATAGCATGGGAGCACTACCACCACTATGATGTCCTGAACAGTGCGTGGAGCGTGAGCGAATTCAGGAAAAACGAGTACTATTTCAACTATCACGCCCGTGCCCAATACAACAGCGAGGACCATTGGTATTTCACTCACTCGGGTATGCGAGCCGAAGCCCGATATGCCTACTACACCGACAATTTTGCCCAATGGAAAGGTCACGCCGGATTCAGCGAGGTGAGTGCCCGTTGGCGCTGGACCTTGCCATTGACCTCCACAACCCATTTGCAACCCACAGTCTATGGCCAGATGCTGTTGGGTGCTGACATTCCCGCCACGACCCAGAACATGATGGGCGGCAACCGCGGTGGCATCTATTACAACCAACAACTGCCGTTTGCCGGATTCGGCCATTGTCATGTCATGCAAAAGAATGTACTCGTGGCGGGTCTCAAGGTGCAGCAACGCCTGTTCAAGGAACACTACATCATGGTCAAGGGAAATGTCGCCGAGCAGAACAACAAGCTGAGTCACATCTTTGACGGCAAACCCATCTGGGGCGTACAACTCGCCTACAGCTATAACAGCATTGTCGGCCCTCTGGGCGGCTCACTGAGCTGGAGCAACTTCACCCACCAGATCTACCCCTACATCTCCCTCGGCTTCGACTTCTAAAACACCAGTACACATTACAACTGCGGGAGCGCTCACTGAAGTAGTGCTCCCGCAGTTTGTTGAACGTGCAATCAAGAGATCAGAAAATACAGTTTCTTAACAACTCATCGTTGAATCTTCATTTAGATTGTCTTCCCCTGAATGGCGTTTAGAAGTCGCTGAAGAAATTGGGGCGGATCAACAAGCCGATGCGCAGGCGGCAGTGGTACTTGTTATAGTCCAGCAGGTTCTCACCGTAGCCGTCATAGAAGTGCAGCATCAGGTACTGATTGTCTCTCTTGCTGAAGCGGAATCCCACATTCAAAATCGTATTGAAATTGAGGTTCCATCCCTGGCGTTTCACAAAGGTGACATCGGCCACCCAACGCCTGTTAGCCGAGATAAACTGTGTGCCGGCCTGGAAGATACCGCAGTACTTGAGGATGTCCTTGTTCTGTTGTCCGTCGATGATGGGAATCCATGTCTTGGCATACACCTCGAGCCGAGGGTCGATCACTGCAGCATATGCGACCGTAACCTTGTTCCAGCTGCGTGAGGCCTCGCCGTCACGACCGTTGGACTCATGCTCAAGCATAATCGTGCCATTTCCCACAAGTTTACCGTTATACACAACCAGATTCTGTACACCGATACCGGGATTGAAGTTCAGGTCATGGAAGGGCAACGACTCCTCAAACACGTTCCAAATCGCCTTCTGTGAGTATTGCAGGAACAGGTGGCTATGCAAAGGCAGGATGGATTTGGTGAGCCTGTGGCGAAAACTGATTTGGAACTTCACGTCGCTGTTGAACTCGGTCGGCTTATGGTTCAATGCCGTACCACCCACGAAGTAAGTGTCCTTGTAGATGCCAAAGGCCGGCCGGCTGTCAAAGTCATTGATAACGCTGTCCACATCGATTTTGTGCTCCACGCCTTTTTTTGACGTGACAATCTGGCCCATTAACGGTAGGCTAACCAGTGCCATCAACGTCAGATATAATGCTCTCGTGTAGTTCATATTTTTTAGTTTTTTGTTTCTGGTTGATTATAGTACTGTAAAACCTGTTACTTGGATGTTATCATAGGTCTTGACGAGTTGGCCATTCATCCACAAGTGGACCCGCAACTCGTCAGTCTCATTGTTATATTCTGATGTGATCATATACACATCATCACCATAGGTGTAGATTTCGATGGCCTGTGAATTGGAGCATTCCCACCCTGACACATAATGTGTGGGGACGCCATCGGTCCACATCGTGGCGATCATCGTCTTGTTGTAGTCATATTCAAAGCCTGCCGCATAGATGTGGCCGTTACACTTTGTCACCGACTCCACGCGTCCAATCAAGTACTCGTTGTCACCGAGTGTTTCCCTGGGATAGGTGACAGGATAAACCTCATATTGCTTATCTACCCAGACGGCAGGCATGGCGTCGATCATGCCGCCGATGATGGTATGGTCGCGGTCATAGGCATAAATGGCATGACATTCTCCGGTTACGGCACCCTCGGGCATGGGCAGGTACTCTTTCTTGTAATTGGTGTAGAGCACCGGCTGATAATGCCCATCTGGATTTTCTTCACTAAAGCCGTAACCAATTACATAACACTTGCCCTCACTCACTGAGAGCGCATGACTGGCAGGTACGAAGTTTTGGTTGTTCTCGAGGGGGAAAATTCCGCTGTTCTTCAATACGTTAGGAATATCAAGCAGGTAGATGTAATAGTCCCACTTGCCGATGCCGTAGGTCCAGTGATCCACGTCATCGATGAAATCCACATGCAGGGTGTTCCACTTGCCGTTCTTCCAATAGCCCACACGCCCCTTGGACTGGACACCCGACACGAAGTAGTCGTCACCGTCCGAAATGATTTCGGCGGCAAAAGTACAATTCGGCAATTGCTGGACCAAGTCACCGTTCTGGTCATAGATCTCGCCGCTGGAGGTCAACAACAGCACCGTGCGCTCTTCAAGCGGCTTGATGGGATTAACAGGCTCATCGTGCTCACACGATGAGAACAACGTCACAGCACAAATCGCCAATAAGGCATACACAAAGCATCTCATTTTATCGTCTTTTTAGTCTTTAGTCCCTAATCCTCAGAAGTCACTCCTAACCTCTAACTCCTAACTGTTATCTACCGTGTTGCACCACCCAGGGCGATGTAGAGGGCGATGATGCCCTGGGCACCGTTAAACATATTTACGGCCTCGTTGAGCTGGGCATTCAGGAGCGATTCTTGGGCCGTGAGCACCTCGAGGTAGCTTGCCTTACCGTTATCCATGAGCTCATGGGTTCCACGGTAAGCGTCTTTCAATACAGCCACCTGGCGATGGTAGTAGTCGTGCTTCTCCACCGCTGCCTGGCAATCGGCCAACGCTTCGTTAACCTCACTGCCAGCATCGATTACAGTCTGCACATACTGGTTCATCAAGTCCTCCTGCTCCAGCTGGTTGATTTTCAGGTTGGCTTTCAACTTGCCTTGGGCATAGATGGGCTGCGTCAGCGATGCCACGGCATTAAGCAGAATCTTGCCGGGATTCACCACCATCGAGCCAGCGCTGTTGGTCCATCCGGCCAAGCCTTGCAGGCTGATGGAAGGATAGAAGGCAGCACGGGCGGCCTGAGTATCGTAAAACGCCTCGGCCATAGCCAGATCGGCCAACTTGACATCGGGGCGGTTCTGCAACAGCTGTGCCGGTACTCCGGTACTGAAACGCCTGGGTAACGCATACAGGCCCAAGCGACTGCGCTCGATGGGTTGCGGGGTTATCGCCAGCAGACGGCAGAGCGCGTTCTCCACCTGACGGATATTGCGACGAGCATCCACAATCGAGGTTTTCACGTTCAAGTAGGACGATTCCATCTGGTTGACTGCGGTAGAATAAGACTTGCCGTTCTCCCACAGAATCTTTTGGGTTTCGAGCGAGATGTTCCACAGGCTGTCGGTAGCCATGAGGATTTCCAACTGCTGGTCAAGCAAGAGCAAAGTGCTGTACTGCTGAGCCACAGCCGAGACAATATTGGCACGAACGGCATCTTCGTAGGTCTGGGCCTGCATAAGCGCAATCTCGGATTTGCGTTTCTTGCTTTTGATGGAGCCAAAGGCGTCAATATCCCAGTTGACTTGAAGCGGCATGTTATAGGTCTTGACTGCAGCACTGCCGTCAAACGATGAAATGGAGCCCGAGGGCGCGAAATACACCGACGGGTAGAACCCCTGCTTGGCCGCCTTGAGGGCAGCCTCGGCTTGCTGGACGGCGATGCGCGCCGAGTTGATGTCGGTATTGTTCGCGAGGGCCGTCTCGATGAGCCGCTGCAACAGCGGGTCGGTGAAAAACTCACGCCACGACACGTTGGCCAGCGATGTGCTGTCGGCAGCCATATTGACAGCACTACCGAACACACCGGCTGGCACCGTCGCCTGGGACTCATACATGCTGTGTAAACTCTTAATAGCGCCGCAGCCCGACAATGACATTGCAGCTACACCGATGACTATAATATTGATTAATGTCTTCATATCTCAAAGATCGGTATGATTTCAGTTCTTAACTTCTAACTCCTCACTTGTCCTCCCCTGGAAACGCTCATGCAACCGCTGGAAGAACATGAAGAACACGGGAACCACAAAGAGCAGGGCGAGCGTGCCGACGGCCATACCGGCGGTGACACCGAGGGCAAGCACACGGTTACCGTTCGCACCCGCGCCACCGGCGATGATGAGCGGAATCATACCCGCAATCATCGTGACGACGGTCATC
This sequence comes from uncultured Bacteroidales bacterium, assembly GCA_902784675.1. GTDB lineage: Bacteria > Bacteroidota > Bacteroidia > Bacteroidales > Muribaculaceae > Sodaliphilus. The sequence continues at coordinate 13,358 of CACZVR010000012.1, forward strand.
AAGATGGGGCGCAGACGCTCCTCACAGGCGGCAAAAGCAGCATCACGGATGCTCATACCCTGGGCACGGCGCTCCGAGGCAAACTCAGTAATGAGGATGGCCGTCTTGGCCAACAGACCGATAAGCATGATGACACCCGTCTGCAAGTAGATGTTGTTCTCCATACCGGGCAAGTGCAACAGCGATACGAGCCAGATGGCACCAAACGAGCCCATCAGTCCGAAAGGCACACTGAATAGCACGGCACACGGTGTGAACCACGAGTTATAAAGTGAAGCCAAGATAAGGTAGATGAGGATGACACAGATGACATAAATCAGTGCTGTGGCATTAGAGCCAGCGGCCTCCTCCACCTCGCGCGACATGCCACCGTATTCATAGCTGTATCCTTTGGGCATCTCTTCCTTGAACACCTCGGCAATGGCCTTGTGAGCGTCACCCTCCGAGAATCCGCTGGCGGACATCACAGCGCAAGTGATGCTCTGGAACAGGTTGAAGTGATCGACCGAAGCCGAGCCTACTACTTCCTTCAAAGTGACAAACTCTGAAATCGGCGCCATCTTGCCACCTTGCACGCGCACAAAGATATTGTTGAGCGATGAGGGATCGAGACGATATTCAGGCGCAGCGTTGGCCATGATGCGATACACCTTGCCGAACTGGTTGAAGTTACCCACATAGGTGCCACCGCAATAGGCGCCCAGCGTGCGGAGCACGGCAGAGGGCGACACGCCAGCACGGTCACACTGTGTCGCATCGATATTGACCTGATACTTCGGGAAACGTTCCGAGTAGGTGGACATCGCCAACATGATTTCAGGCCGCTCGTTGAGTTTCGCCAGGAACTTGGTCGCATCGGCATTGAACTCCGACATGGGGCGGTCCTGCATGTCCTGCAGTACCAGGTTCACGCTATTGTTTGAACCGTAGCCCGGCACCTGAGGCATCTGGAATGGAATGACGGTAGCATTCTTAATCTCCTTGCAGTCAAAGGCAAAGCGACCGTAAACCAGCATGATGTTGTGGTTCATACCCGGGCGGTCGTCCCAATTCTTCAGGCGGATGATAAGCGTGGCGTAGCAACTGCTCGAGCGTCCAGACATAATACCGTAGCCACTGACCACAGCATAGTTCTCCAACTCGGGGATCTTCTTCACCTTCTCCTCCACCTTCTTGACAATCTCTTGCGTCTCGTGCAGGGTGCTGCCTTCGGGAGCACGCACCTCGGCAAAGAACACACCCTGGTCCTCTTGAGGTACAAGACCTGTCGGCAGACCGCGCATGAAGAAAATAAGCAATACTGCTGTAATGGCAAGCAGCACCCACGCCAGTTTCGGACGCTTGATGAATTTGCTCACGCTCTTCTTGTACTTATTGAGAATGGCGTTATAGCTGACGGTATAGGCTTTGGTGACATAGTAGTTCAGATTTTTCTTCTCCTTATTGTCCTTGGAGAAGCGCATCATGATGGCGCACAATGCGGGACACAGCGTCAAGGCCGACACGCAGGACAGTCCCACTGCCGAAGCCAGCGTGACACCAAACTGCGTAAAGAACGAGCCCGAGGTGCCCGGCATGAAGGCCACGGGAATGAACACCGCCATGAACACCAGGGTACATGAGATAACGGCAACCGACACGTCGCTCATTGCCTCGCGGGTGGCGCGGCGGGCATCGGTGATGCCGCCCTCGATCTTGGCCATCACCGCCTCGACGACCACAATGGCGTCATCGACCACAGTACCGATGGCCAGCACCAGTGCGAATAGCGTCAATATGTTGAGCGAGAAACCTGCCAGCTTGACGATGGCAAATGTTCCCAACAACGACACGATAATCGACAGCGAAGGGATAACCGTTGCCTTAAAACTCTGCAGGAAGAAATAGACCACAAGGATGACCAGGATGATGGCGATGACCAGGGTTTCCACCACGTTGTGGATCGCAGCAAAGAGGAAGTCATCGCTGGTCTCCAGAATCTCGAATTCCAGTCCGGCAGGCATCGTCGGCTTGAGTTCCTCGTAGAGTTTGCTGATGCGGGCGTTCACTTCAGTAGCGTTGGCGCCCGGGGCCTGGAACACCATGTAGATGGTGCCCGGCTGGCCGTCGATATTGGACGTGAAGTTATAGCTCACGGCGCCAATCTCGACCTCGGCCACGTCGCTCAGGTGCAACAGGTGACCGCCGTCGGTGGTGCGCAGCACAATTTCGTTAAACTCCTCGACGGTCTTCAGTGTACCTTTGTACTCCATCGAGTACTGGTAGGAATTCTCGGACTGCTCGCCCAGCGAACCCGTGGCTGCGACGAAACTCTGGCCGCCGATTGCGGCAAACACGTCGTTAGGTTCCAGCCCGTACTGTGCCATCACATCGGGTTTCAGCCAGATGCGCAGGGCATAGGTGTTACCCAGCGATATCACGTCACCCACGCCGGTGATGCGCATCAGTCGGGGCTTGATGTTGATATCGATATAGTTGGCGATGAAGTCGGTATCGTACTTGCCGTCCACACTTTTCAGGGCGCCAATGTGCAGGATGTTGCTCTGCTGCTTCATCACCTGCACACCCACTTTCGTCACCTCAGACGGCAACAGGGCAGTTGCACGGCTGACACGGTTCTGCACGTTCACGGCAGCCAGGTCAGGGTCGGTTCCCTGCTCAAAAAAGACCTGAATCGAGACATCACCCGATGCTGATGCCGAGCTGGTGATATAGGTCATGCCCGGCACACCGTTGATGTTCTCCTCCAGGGGTTGAACTACCGCCTTCATGATGGTGTTAGCGTCGGCACCGGTGTATGAGGTAGAGACGCGCACCGTGGGCGGTGCAATGTTCGGGTATTGCTCGATGGGCAGTGTGCCCATGCAGATGACGCCCACCAGCGTGATGACAATCGCTATCGCGCATGCCATCACGTATCGGTTAATGAAGATGTTATTCTTCATAGTGTTCAGTCTTTCTTTTTCGGTTCAGCCGGGTACAAGACGCGCTGTCCTTCCTGCAGATTGTTGGCGCCGATGGTCACGATGCGGTCACCCACATTCAGGCCCTCGGTCACAATGACATCCTTGCCATTGCCGACATCGGTCGTCATCACGGTAACAGCAGTCGCGGTGCTGTCGGCCTTCACCTTATAGACCAGCGATTTGTCCTGCAGACGCACCACAGCAGCCTGGGGAATCACCATCACATCATGGTGGCTATAGGGCAGCACTACCGTGCCCTGAATACCAGAGTATAGGATACCATCGGGGTTGGGGAAAGTGGCTTTGCATGCCAGCGAACCGGTTGTGGCGTTCACCACGCCTGTCAAGGTTGAGATGCGTCCCTTGATGGGATATTCGGTACCGTTCTTCATAATGAACGTCACGTCGGGCAGGTTAGCCATGTTTCTGGCCTTGTCAGTCTGGGTGTAGCCCGACGACACTCCCGCCTCGAGGACAGACTCGGGAAGCGAGAACTCTGCCTCCATCTTCTGGTTGCCACTGACAATAGTCAGTTGCGTCATCGGAGTCACCTGATCGCCAGCATAGACTGTAATCTCGCCAATAACACCCGACACAGGAGAAGTGATGGTGCAGAAACCCAAGTTCACCTTGGCGCGATTCACAGCGGCCTGAGCCTGGGTGACCGATGCCTTTGCCTGGCTGACGGTTGCCTGAGCTTGTTTATATGTATTCAAGGAACTCTCCAGCATATAATTGCTGACAATCTGTTTCTCGTACAGATTCTTGTTGCTCTCATACTCCAATTTGGCACTATTTGCCTGTGAAATGGCTGCCTGGAGATTGGCATTTGCAGCTTGAAGATTGGCGCGTGCCGACTCCAACTCATGCTGGGCATTGCGTGAGTCAATCATAAAGAGCGTCTGTCCTTTGCGCACCTGCTGACCTTCGGTCACATAAATCTTCATCAACTGGCCGCTCACTTGGGGTGAAATGGTTACATCGGCCTGGCCTTTCATCTTAGCGCTGAACTTCACGGGAACCTCAATGTCTTTCTTTTCCACGGTCATCGTTTCGAACGATGAAGGTGTTTCCTTGGGGACATCAACACCGCAAGAACCCATAAAAGCGGCCACCACAAGAAGACAAGCCCATTTCCAGATTCTGTTTTCTTTCATTTTTATATCATTTAAAATACTATTCTTATTTAAACTGCAAAATTAACTAATAATATTCTTATTCTATGTAGAATTCCCCAAAAATCGCCTACCTTACATAAAAAGCAAAGCATAAAGGGCACTTCCAAGGACAGACATCGGTGCTTTCAAAAGGTTTAAAACACTTGCGGGAGCCGTTTGGTATCGGCCCCCACAAGGGATGTGTGCATGAATAAAAAACAGTTTCTTAACAAATCACCTTAGGTCATAGGCTTTAGGTGTTAGAGGGCGGATGCCAACTCCTAACTTCTAACTCCTAATTCCTAATTCCTAACTTATTCGATCGGATTGTTCTCGGCAAAGATGGCCATGCGCTCATCAAGAATCTCATACTGGTGATCCTGGATGAACGAGGTGCACACGCGCAGACCTTCCTGCCATGAACCTGTGGTTGCCAGGCAGATGGCGCTCACGCCGTAGTACATCAACTCACGCGCCAACTGTCCGCTGGTCATATTACCGTAGCCGATGGTGAAGTAGAAACCGTCGGCGATGGGCTGGTCACCATCCATGCCATAGACGATGCGGAAGCCATGGCGGGTGAAGATTTCCTTCAACTTGTGAGCACGCTCGCCATAGACGATAACATCGTCGCGGAAGTCATACTTGCCATCGCATGCAGCGTCCATGATGGCGGCCAGCGCGTACTGGGCGCTGTGGCTCGTGCCCGAAGACAGGGCATAGAGCGTGCGGGTGATGAACACCTTGCCAAAGGGCAGGCCGTCGTAGCGGGCAGCCAGGTCGGGATAGTGGCGGTTGAAGATGGCGGGGCTGATGCAGGTCATCGCGATGCGCTCGCCGGCATAAGAGAAGGCCTTGCTGCCACTGATGTGCATGATGTAGTTGTCGGTGTATTTGGCCACGCTGGGTTGGAAGGGCGGCTCAAAGGGCTTGCTCAGGTCCACACGGAAGTCCATGGCAAAATAGGCCAGGTCCTCGAGCACGATGACATCATACTTGGTGGCGAGCTCGCCGATGATTTTCAATTCTTCGTCGGTGAGGCAGATCCATGCCGGGTTGTTGGGATTGCTGTAGATGAGGCAGCAAACATCGCCCTTGGACATGTATTCCTCGAGCTTGGCACGCAACTTGGGACCGCGGAACTCGTAGATGTCGAAGGTCTCGTAGGGGACATCCTGGATCTCGAGCTGCAGCTTCTGCACGGGAAAGCCCGGGTCGATGAACAGCGCCTTGTTCTTCTTCTTGTCGCTCTGGGTGATGGTGAGCAACGAGGCGAAGGTGCCTTGCATCGAGCCGACGGTTGGGATGCAGCACTCGGGCGGCACATCCACATCGATAAACGCCTTGATGAAGCGCGAGGTGGCGTCCTTGATCATGGGTTGACCGGGCAGATCAGGATAGAGGCGGGCGCAGCCGTCCTGCAGCGCCTTGATCTGTGCTGCGACACCGATCTGTGCAGCGGGCAGGCCAGGGATGCCCATTTCCATCTTGATGAACTCTTGGCCAGACTCACGCTCGGCGCGAGCAGCAATGGCTTTCACCTCACGGATGGTGGCATTGCCATAGTCCTGGATGCCATACTCGTCAATCGCGCGGTCGATGATCTCGCGGCTAATGGGTGTGGGCTTCATCGCTGGGCCTCCTTTCCGATGGCAAGCGCCTTGAGGTTGGCATCAACCACGGCATCGCCCTTACGGCCGAAGACGCGGCGGATAGCATTCTCCAACTTGTCATACTCGATGCCGAGGGCCTTCTGGGCAGCACCCAGCAGGATGACGTTGGCCGAGCGAGGAATCTCGTTATCCTTGGCCAGCTGCTCGATGTCGAGCGTGATGACGTTCTTCACCTTGGCCAGGTCGGCCATCACGGTGTCCAACTCGGGATAGTTGGGGATGTTGACAAAGGGTTTGCTCGAGGTGATGATCCAGCCTTCCTTGCTCAGGAAAGGCAGATAGCGCAAGGCCTCCATCGGCTCCATTGAGATAATCACGTCGGCCGAACCTTTTGCGATGAGGTCGCTGTGGATGGGATTGCTGCTGATGCGCAGGTTGGACTGCACGTCACCGCCACGCTGCGACATGCCGTGAACCTCGGCCTGCTTGATATAAAGATTCTCGTGCATGGCTGCTTCGCCAATCACGGTAGCGATGGAGAGGATGCCTTGTCCACCCACGCCGCACAAAATGATATCGGTTTTCATTGCTTTGCCTCCTGTGCTTTCTTTTGTTTGAGATGACGTTGTAAAGTTTGCATGCACTCGCGGCGCGGGATAATCACGCTGGTGCCACGATAATTGATCTCGTCACGCATGATTTGCGTGATTTCGGGCATGTTCTTGGGCAGGGGAACAACCACCTTCAAGTGCTCGTCGGTCATACCCAAGCCACGGCAGATGGCCTCGAACTTGTTCGTACCAGCCGAGTCCTGACCACCGGTCATACCGGTAGTGAGGTTGTCACTGATGATGACAGTGATGTTGGCGTTCTCGTTGATGGCGTCGAGCAGACCGGTCATACCCGAGTGGGTGAAGGTCGAGTCACCGATGATGGCAACTGCAGGCCACTGGCCGGCATCGGCAGCACCTTTGGCCATGGTGATGCTGGCACCCATGTCTACACATGAGTGGATGGCCTTGAAGGGAGGCATGAAGCCCAGGGTGTAGCAACCGATGTCGCCGAACACGCGGGCATTGGGAAATTCCTTCAGCACCTCGTTCAATGCGGTGTAAACGTCGCGATGACCGCAACCCTGGCACAATGCGGGGGGACGAGGAGCGACATTCTCGCAACTGGGATAACCCTCGCTCACGGGCAGACCCAGCGCCTTCTTCAAGGCGTCGGGATTCAACTCGCCTGTGCGGGGCAGTTCACCGGTGAGGCGGCCCTTGATGACGGCATCGCCAGGCATCACGCCACGCACCAGATCCTCAACGAAGGGCTGGCCTTCCTCGGCGATGAGCACAGCGTCACACTCAGCGGTCATGCGGCGGATGAGCTCCTTGGGCATGGGATACTGGCTGATCTTCAACACGGGATAGGGGCAACCGTCGGGGTAGCATTCCATCAGGTAGTTATAGGCGATACCTGTGGCAATGACACCCATCGAGTGATCGGCACCGTCGATGTACTTGTTGTACTCGCTCTTGACGGCACGCTCCTCGAGTTCGGCCTGCTGGCCGGTAACCGTGATGTTACGCTTGATGGCGTTGCCGGGGAGCAATACCCAATGGCTGGCCTTGGCGTCATAGTTCAATTCGTTCTCGGCACGCGGCGTTTCCTTTACCTCAACCACGGCACGGCTGTGAGCCATGCGGGTCGTCACGCGCATGAGCACGGGGAGGCAAACCTCCTCGCTCAGCTCATAGGCCTTCTCCATCATATCATAGGCCTCTTGCTGAGTGCTGGGCTCCAGCGTGGGAATCATCGCGAATTTGCCGTAGAAACGGCTGTCCTGCTCGTCCTGCGAGGAGTGCATCGAGGGGTCATCGGCCACGAGGACCACCAGACCGCCATTCACACCCGTCATACCCGAGTTAACGAACGGGTCGGCACACACGTTCAAGCCCACATGCTTCATGCAGACCAGAGCGCGCTTGCCCATGAAGGACATACCCAGAGCGGCTTCCATAGCCGTCTTCTCATTTGTACACCAGCGGCGATGAACGTTGCGTTCCACCGCTAACTTAGAATTCTGAATGTACTCCGTAATCTCGGTCGAGGGAGTACCCGGATAGGCATACACGCCACTCAGACCCGCGTCAAGCGCGCCCTGGGCGATAGCCTCATCACCTAAGAGTAACTTTCTCATTATTATAAGGTTTAACTAGTATTATCTCAAATAGTTAGTTGTATTAGAAGTCTATTTCAAGTCACAAAGTTACAACAATAAATTCACTCCACAAACATTTTAAGTATTTTTGACCAATATCGTCAAGAAAAGGAGCAGATGTGGCTGCCCCTTTTCAGTTTATGATCAACTCCAATTGATGGTATTATTTCAGCGCATTGACGGCGGCTTCGAGTTGGTGCATGGCCTGCTCAAGGCGCCCGCGCGGAGTTCCTACATTCAGTCGCATGTGGCAATAGCCAGGAACGCCATATATCTCGCCATTATTGAGAGCAAGATGTGCTTCTTCGGCAAAGAAACGCACCAGTTCGGCATGGTCAAGTCCTAATCGCCTGCAGTCGAGCCACATCAAGAATGACGCTTGCGGCTTGATGGCATATATGCCGGGGATGTGTTCTTTGCAGTATTGAGCAACATAGAGAACATTCTGCTCAATATACTGCTTGCAAGCCTCGAGCCAAGGCTCACAACGACGATAACCCACCTCGGTGGCAAGCAGTGCCGTGATATTGGCATTGCACAACTCGTTCACTTCTACCCAACGATAGAATTCCTGACGCAATTCCGGGTTCTTGATTACCAGCCAAGTGCTTTTTACTCCTGGAATATTGAAAGTCTTTCCTGGCGACCCACAGGTGATGGTCACAGCTGCCGCATCTTCGCTCACTGTCGCCATTGGGATGTGCTTGTGCCCAAAGAGTGTAATGTCACCGAACACCTCGTCACTGAAGATAATCACATTATGCTTGCGAGCCAGTGCGGCGACTTGTTGCAGTTCTTCTTTTTTCCACACGATGCCTATGGGATTCTGGGGGTTGCACACGATCATGAGTCGCGGTTTCTGCTCAATGAAAACACGCTCCAGGTCGTCAAGGTCCATTCGATAGAAATGATCACCAGTGGGTACAAGATTGTTGCGCACCGCTAATCGACGGTTCCCTTCAATCACATCCTTGAAGTCGTAGTAAACAGGTTCCTGCAGCACCACGCGATCACCGGGATTGGTGTAGAAGTTGAGGACCATGCCCAATGCAGGCATTCCTCCAGGCATGAATGTCATCTCTTCGCGGCTGATTTCGAAGCCGTTGCGACGACGTTGCCAGTCGATAATCGATTGCCAATATTCGTCATACGGAAGCGTGTATCCGTAAATGGGATGGTCACCGAACCGTGATACAAGTGCATTACTGATTTCGGGGCACACAGGGAAGTCCATGTCAGCTATCCACAAGGGGAGCACATCGTGACGTCCAAAGACGTCATCCAACATGTCAACTTTTTTACAATGGGTGCCACGTCGATCAATGCATTCGTCAAAATTATACTTGGGCATTAGAGTCTATTTTTTTGATTTAAGGAAAATATTGTTGATAAATCAAGGGCAAAATTAGCATAATTTTATGAAATATGATTACATTTGCAGACCTTATTTCAATTATTATGAATAAGACTATCCATTTCATTAAAATGCATGGTGTGGGAAATGACTACATCTTTGTGGACACAGACCTCTATCCCATTGAACACCCCGAGGAGGTTTCCATCGCCTGGAGCCGCCACCACTTTGGCATCGGCAGCGACGGACTGGTACTGATCGGGCGCTCGCCTTCGCCCCAGGCCGACTTCTCGATGCGCATCTTCAACGCCGACGGCTCCGAGGGGCTCATGTGCGGCAACGCCAGCCGTTGCATCGGCAAGTACGTCTATGAACGTCGTTTGACCGACAAACGGCACATCCGACTGCTCACCGCATCGGGCATCAAGACGCTCGACCTCACGGTGAACGACGACGGCACCGTGGTGAGCGTGACGGTGGACATGTTGGCACCCGTCCTGGAAGACAAGCACTTGTTCCTGCCCGACGGCGAAGCCTTGCCCGATGGCGTGTTTGTCTCGATGGGCAACCCTCACTATGTCATCTTCGTGCACGATATCGAGACCGTGGACATTGCTCGTGAAGGCTCACGCCTGGAGCGACATCCTCGCTTCCCTGAACGCTGCAACATCGAGTTTGCACAAATCAGGGAGGACGGCATCCGCACGCGTGTGTGGGAGCGAGGCAGCGGCATCACTATGGCTTGCGGCACCGGAGCCTGCGCCACAGCAGTGGCTGCAGCTATCACAGGCCGCAGCGGTCGTCAATCACGCATCATCATGGACGGCGGCACGCTCGACATCGAGTGGCGCGAGAGCGACGGACATGTTTACCTGAGTGGCCCAGCAACCATCGCTTTTGAAGGCACCGCTGAACTTCCCACGTCCTAAACGATTGATTTTTCGGCAAATCACTTGCAAACTTCCCGATTTATAGCGAACTTTGCAATTACATTAATAATAACCCTCAAATCACAGAAATGATGAAATCTAAATTACTTTTCGCAATAGCGCTCATCCTCGCAACGGCTCAAGCATGGGCAGCATCGGCAGTCATCACTGCCAACGTCGAGAGCATGAACTTCGGCGAGGTGGAAATCGGTTATCCCGTGACCCAAAACTTCGTAGTGACTGGACAAAACCTGAATGATAACATCAACTTGGCGCTCGAGGGACGCAACACCTATTTCTATCAGGTCACGCCCGAGGTCATCACGCCCGAAGCCGCAGCTGCCGGTGCCACATTGACAGTGAAATGTCTACCCGTTTCCCAGTACATCTGGCCTGTCAATATTGTGCTCACAAGCACTGGCGCCGATGATGTTGTCATTCCGTTGACAGCAGATCCCGCCTTCCCCGAGGTCATGTTTGTGAACAACCGGACCGAAAATTTCACCGCTTATGCCGGCCAAATGGTCACCCGCACTGGCGCCATCAGGTTTGCCGATGCCGAAATTCCTACCGACCCCAACCAGCCCGTTGACAGGTCCAACGGCGAGGATGGCGACGTCATGCTCAGTGCGATTCCCGGGGGCGGCATTTATTCTTTCAAGATCGAAGGTGTCGACAAAGCCCATTTCTCGGCCCGCATCGTGAAAGCGAGCACCATCACTAACATCTGCACTGTGGCCATCAGCTATATCCCGCGCTACTGCGGCACACACGATGCGACCCTCAAAGTCACTTGCAGCAAAGCCGGCGTCCCCACGGTCACCATCAAACTGCACGGCGAATCGACACAGGTATTGGGCGACTTGAGCGGCAATGGCATCATCGACATCGACGACCTTAGCACGATGATCAACTGGCTGCTGATGGGTATCAGGAATACTTCAATCGGTGACATGAACGATGACGGCGAGTTCAACATGGACGATTTGACTACGCTCATCAACCGCCTTTTGAACGAGTGAAAACAAAGCGTTTAACACTGCTATACAGACTTGATACAATCAAATGAATTGATTAAAAAACTTCATAAAAATCGGCAAGCATCAGTTTGTCGATTTTTTTGTGTACCTTTGCAGTCGGTTTACTGAATGACCATTAACTCAAAACCGACAACTAAAAACTAAGGACTTAAAACTTAAAACTTATATAATAATGATTAACCAGCAATTACTGAATCCTAAGAGTATTGTCGTCATTGGCGGCAGCAACAACGAGCAGAAGCCCGGTGGCGCTATTGTGCGCAACCTCAAGCAGGGCGGTTTCAAGGGTGATCTCTACGTCCTCAATCCCAAAGAGGATGTGGTGCAAGGCATCCAGGCCCATCACGACATGAAGGACCTGCCCAATGCCGACCTGGCCATCCTGGTGGTGGCAGCAAAATACTGTCCCGAGTATGTTGATTACCTGACCGAGCACAAGGGCGTGCGCGCGTTCATTATCATCAGCGCTGGCTTTGGTGAGGAGACTCACGAGGGTGCCTTGCTCGAGCAACACATCCTGGACACCTGCGAGAAGTATGGTGCCGCGCTCATCGGCCCGAACTGCATCGGCCTGTTGACCACCAACCATCACAGCGTGTTCACGCTGCCCATTCCTGCACTCAGCCCCAAGGGTGCCGACTTCATCAGCGGCTCGGGTGCTACCGCCGTGTTCATCATCGACTCGGGCGTGAGCAAGGGTTTGCAGTTCAACAGCGTCTGGTCCATCGGCAACGGCAAGCAGATTGGTATCGAGGACGTGCTGGAATACATGGACGAACACTTTGACCCCGAGCGTGACTCCAAGGTCAAGTTGCTTTATATCGAGAACATCTCTCATCCCGAGCGCCTGCTCAAGCATGCACGCTCGCTCATCAGCAAGGGTTGCCGCATCGCCGCCGTCAAGTCGGGTTCGAGCGAGAGCGGTAGCCGCGCCGCATCCAGCCACACCGGTGCCATCGCATCGAGCGACACCGCCGTTGACGCCTTGTTCCGCAAGGCCGGTATCGTGCGTTGCTACTCGCGCGACCAGTTGACCACCATCGGCTGCGTGCTCACCCTGCCCGAGATGACCGGCAAGAATGTGGCCATCGTCACCCATGCCGGCGGTCCTGGCGTGATGCTGACCGACGCCTTGAGTAAGGGTGGCATGAACGTGCCTCTGCTCGATGCCAAGATCGGCGAAGAACTCAAGGCACAACTCTATCCCGGCTCATCGGTAGCCAACCCCATCGACTTTCTGGCCACGGGTACTCCCGAGCATCTGGGCATCTGCATCGACTTCTGTGAGAAGCGTTATGACAACGTGGACGCCATCGTGGTGATCTTCGGCACTCCTGGCTTAGTCCCCTGCGACGATGCCTATAATGTGCTGCACGAGAAGATGCTCACCTGCAAGAAGCCCATTTTCCCCGTGCTGCCGTGCTTGAACATCGCTGGCCGCGAGGTGAAGGAGTTCATTGACAAAGGTCATGTGAACTTTGCCGACGAGGTGGCTCTGGCCGAAGCACTTATCCGCGTGAGCGACACACCCAAGCCCGCCACCACCGATAACCTCTGCCCCGAGGTGGATGTCAAGGCCGTTCGTGCCATCATCGACGGCATCCAGAAGGACGGCTACATTTCACCCGACAATGTGCGTGCCCTGCTGCAGGCTGCCGCCATCCCCGTCGTGCCCGAGAAGGTATCGGCCAACCGTGACGAGCTTGTCGCCGCAGCCCGCGAGATGGGCTATCCCATTGTTGTTAAGGTCGTTGGCCCCGTGCACAAGAGCGATGTGGGCGGCGTGACGCTCAATGTCAAGGACGATGCCCAGCTCATTGCCGAGTTTGACCGCATGATGCAGATTCCCGACGCCACCGCCGTGATGATCCAGAAGATGATCAGCGGCACCGAGCTGTTTATCGGTGCCAAGTTTGAGCCCACCTTCGGCCACAACGTGCTGTGCGGTCTGGGCGGTATCTTCGTCGAAGTATTGAAGGACGTGCAGTTTGGCCTGGCGCCCCTGTCACAGCCCGAGGCCGAGCACATGGTGCGCTCCCTCAAGGGTTACAAGATCATCCAGGGCACCCGCGGCAACCAAGCTCTTGACGAGGCCACCTATGTGAAAATCATCTGCCGCCTCTCGACCATGCTCCACTACGCTCCCGAGATCAAGGAAATGGACATCAACCCGCTGCTGGCCGGTCCCGACCACGTCACCGCCGTTGACGCCCGCATCCGCATCGAGAAGTAATATCACCACTACCAGGGCAGAGCCCTGGCCCACGCGACACCACGACCGCAACCCTGCCTGCATGGCACCCACGCCTGTCGTGTCCCGTGGGCCGGGGCTCTGCCCCAGTTATAACAATTTCGAAAAAGCCCTGAGTGAGAAGCAGTGACACTAGCCGACAGTCAACCATTGAACAACCACGGCATTGGGAAAACGTTTCAAGATAGCCTCTTTTTCAGCCTTCGTCATTTTTCCTCCAATTTCAAATCTGTTAATGGTCAGTCGGTCCAGCCATTCGGGCAAGGGCTTCAGGAACCTCCTTTACATGGAGATATATTCCTCCTATATACATTTCCTGCTCCTTGTATAGTTTCAATAACTCATCGCCGGAGGGAGCCATAAGTGCCATCCATCCGATTTTGGAGTCAGCATGTTGGCTACAGTATCCACTTCGGTGCCAACGAATCCGGCCCACAGTTCCAAACACCCATTTTTATTCTGCACAAGGACAATTCTTGTCCCATGGACTGAGGCTGTGTCTCGGGTAAAAAAGTGAACAAAATAGAGTAAAAAACAGTTGAATCGAGGCAAAAAAAGAGCAGAGTGGCCGTTTGTGCGTGTTAATTTTTGTTAAATAATAGTTATTTGCCGTCATTTTTGGCTCGCCGACTGGGTTAACAGGGAAAAATTTTTGGTCAGGTCGGGGGAAAGCAGTACCTTTGCGG
>CACZVR010000013.1 GCA_902784675.1 uncultured Bacteroidales bacterium
CTCGCCCAGCAGCCTTGCAAGCACCATCTTGATGATGCCGATGAGGTAGTTCTGCAAGGCGAGATAGGTGATGCTGGTCACGGCGACGATGCGGGCAAAGCGACACACGGCACCACTGCTCTTGAGCCACTGACTCACGGTGGCGTACATGGGCACGGCAAGGATGACTGCCCAGGGGGCAAAGACATAGGCCACCTCGCGGTTGATGCACAAGGGGCAAACCACCAGCAGCCCGATGCCGACAATCGCCAACAGCAGCCACAGCAGCACCCGCGACGGACTCTTGCCTCCCTTGAAGTCGTTGCCCAAGCATCGCGGTGCGGAGAATGCCAAGCAGTTGCCGAAGGCATAGATGGGCATGTAGAGCAACGCCTTGTCAAGATTCCACCATCGCATCCAGGGCAAGTCGGGCAAGACGAACAGCGAGAGGTTGAGCACAAGAGCGACGGCAAAGGGCCACCACCCCTTGAGGTAACGCTTGATGGGATAGTAGATGAGTTGCATCGTGAACAATGCAGCAATGAACCAGAAGGTGCCCAGCACCACGTCGGGCATTCCCTGGAAGAATTGCCACAGGGGCGTGAGCGTGTCGATGGCCTGCTCCTCGGGCCCCGCCATGCGGCGCCCCACAAGCAACCACAAGGCATAGAAAATGACGAAGAAGGTGGTGTAAGGCACCAGCAACTGCCGTGCACGGTGCTTCAGGAAGGAGAGGAAATCTCGCTGCTTGGCGATGTTGAACAGATAGCCGGCGGCAAAAAAGAAAACCGGTGCACCCATGTTGAAGAGCGCAGCCTCGTGAGCGTTGTCATAGCGGGGCGGCGTGTGATACACCACCACCAGCAGCATCGCCAGCATCTTGAGGTTATCAAGCCAAGCCTTCCTGTCCATACCTTCTCATTCTCTAACAATAAAAACGCTAAGACGCAAAGATTACAAAAAAGAACCCTCAGCGCCCTAGCGTCTCGCTATGATAAACAATTCAATCAGTCAATGATGTCAAAGCCCGTGTAACGCTGCAGGGCCGCGGGGATGCGGATGCCTTCGGGCGTCTGGTTGTTCTCGAGCAACGCTGCGACGATGCGCGGCAATGCCAGAGCCGAGCCGTTGAGGGTGTGACACAGGTGGGTCTTCTTGTCATCGCCACGGTAGCGGCACTTGAGGCGGTTAGCCTGATAGGTCTCGAAATTGGAGACGCTGCTGACCTCAAGCCAGCGCTGCTGGGCACCGGACCACACCTCGAAGTCGAAGGTGATGGCGCTGGTGAAACTCATGTCACCACCACACAGGCGCAGGATGTGCCAGGGCAGTTCCAGTTTCTCGAGCAAGCCCTGCACATGGTCCTTCATTTCCTCGAGGGCAGCATAGGAGTTCTCGGGCTTCTCGATGCGCACAATCTCCACCTTGTCAAACTGATGCAGACGGTTCAAACCGCGCACGTCCTTGCCGTAGGAGCCAGCCTCGCGACGGAAACAAGCCGAGTAGGCGCAATTCTTCTTGGGCAGCTCGTCCTGCGGGATGATGACGTCACGATACAGGTTGGTGACGGGCACCTCGGCAGTGGGAATGAGGTAGAAATTGTCCACCTGGCAGTGGTACATCTGACCCTCCTTGTCGGGTAACTGGCCCGTTCCCAGGCCCGAAGCCTCGTTCACCACCAGCGGCGGCTCAATCTCGGTGTAGCCAGCCTTGCCAGCCTCGTCAAGGAAGAACTGGATCAATGCACGCTGCAAGCGGGCACCCTTGCCGATGTAAACCGGGAAACCTGCGCCCGTGATTTTCACACCCAGGTCAAAATCGATGAGGTTGTATTTCTTGGCCAGTTCCCAGTGCGGCAGAGCATTCTCGCCCAGCTCGGGCATCTTGCCGCCCGTCTTCTCGACCACGTTGTCCTCGGCGGTGCGACCCTCGGGCACTCCGCTGTAGGGCACATTGGGGATGTTGAGCAGAATTTCGGTAATCTCCTGCTCGGCGGCGGTGAGGTTATCGTCAATCTCCTTGTTAGTGCCCTTCAGGGCGGCCACCTGAGCCTTCACGGCCTCGGCCTCGTCACGGTTGCCCTGTTTCATGAGGGCACCAATCTGTGCCGCCATTTTGTTGAGCACCGACGCATTGTCGTCGCGCTGCTTTTGCAAGGCACGGCGCTGCTTGTCCAGTTCCACGATGCGCATGATGGGCTCACGTCCGTCAAATTGCTTGACTGCGAGACGGCGAATCACGTCCTCGGGGTCCTGGTTAATGAGTTGTAATGTCAGCATTTTTAATCTGTCAATCTATTGGTATTTGGTTCAAATAGAGTCTTATTCACCGAAGTCAATCGTCTGTGAGTCACCAGTGGGACGCTTGTTGACAGGCTTGGGCACCTCAACGGGCCTATCCTGTGCCACCGACTGCTGGCTCTCCTTGATCTTGTTGCGGAAGTCGGGCTTGCGGCCAAAGGTGGGCGTCTTCTCGATGAGGTCGATAACATCGTCATCGTCCAGTTCCTCGGGGGTGAGCACGACATAGCGGGCACTGAGCTGCTTGAGCGTCATATCGGTAATGGCCTTGTCACCATACTCTTCCTGCATGCGCTTTGTAGCATCGGTCATACTGGTCTCGGCTGCCACAACGGGGCGTCTGGTATTGATTGTCGGAGCCGACACCGAAACAGGAGCCTCGCCGTCGAGCGACACATTCAGTCCCGAAGCCAGCACAGTCACCTTGATCTTGTCCTCGAGCTTGTTGTCAAAGGCCATACCCCAAATCACATCAACGTCCTGGTCAAAGTTGGCCATGAACTCTTGAATCTCGTTCATCTCCTCCATGAGCAACGGACAATCGCTGTTGGGGTTGTAGTAGAAGTTCATGAGGATCTTGCGCGAGCCATACACGTCACGGTTCTTGAGCAGGGGCGACTCGAGGGCATCCTCGATAGCCTTGGTCACACGATGCTCGCCCGTGCCGTAGCCCGAACTGATGATAGCAGGGCCACCATTGCGCAGCGTGGTGTTCACATCGTTGAAGTCTAGGTTAATCTTACCCTTGACGGTGATCAACTCACTGATGCTGCGAGCAGCGATGGTGAGCGTGTCATCGGCCTTGCCGAAAGCGTTGGTGAAGTCGAGGTCCTTGTAAATCTCGGTCAAGCGCTGATTGTTGATGATCAGCAGGGCGTCAACATACTTGCCCATCTCGTCGGCACCGGCAATCGCCTTGACAATCTTCTTGGTGCCCTCGAACAGGAAGGGAATGGTCACGATACCGATGGTGAGCACGCCCTTCTCGTGGGCGATGCGGGCCACCACAGGTGCAGCACCAGTACCGGTGCCACCACCCATACCGGCGGTGATGAACACCATCTTGGTCTCGTCATCAAACAGAGCGGCAATCTCGGCCTCGCTCTCCTCGGCAGCACGACGGGCAACCTCGGGCACATTACCAGCACCCAAGCCATGGGTCGTTTGCGGGCCCAGCAACACACGGTTGGGCACGGGCGACTCGTTGAGCTGCTGACGGTCGGTATTGAGGACGACAAACGAGACGCCCTCGATGTTCTGCATATACATGTGGTTGATGGCGTTGTTACCACCGCCACCCACGCCCATCACCTTGATGATAGTGCGCATCTTGTCCTTGTCCTGGAATCCTGAGTCCTTATCCAGCGTTGACATGATATCTTTGTTGTCCATATTGTAATCGTTTTTGTGTTAAAGTTCGGATAATAAATCGGGACACAGGTATTTACTGATCATCCTCGGTGTCCTCGTCCTCGGTGATGAGTCCAGAAAGCTTGTCTCTGAGGCGACCCAACTTGGTGCTCCAACGTCCCTTCGTGGGTTCCTTTATGGGCTTCTTGGGTTCCTCTTGGGCTCTGATCGGCTGCTCAGGGATATCGTCATGATCCATAACAAGAGCGTCTTCATAACGTTTGAGATCAACGCAAGTTTCGCCGTCAGCAATACGGTCGGCAGCTGTTGCCAGCAACGAGAACACCTCGATATACTCCATGCGATTGATTTCGCTGTTGAGGATATTCAGTGTGGGAGGATTCTGACCCAAGCGGACCTTGATCTTGATGGTGTCCTCCATCTTCTGACGCAGACCACCCATGTGGGCGCAACCACCAATGAGGACAATGCTCTTGATGTCCTTGTCCGACACGCCTGCATCGGCAAGCTGCTGGTTGATGTTGGCGATGATTTCACCCGTGCGGGCGCTGATATAGTTAGCGGCTTCACGCGAATTCACACGCTCGATCGTGACATTGGACACATTGCCCGGATCAAGCGGGTTGTTGATATTCTTCTTAACATTCTCGGCAGTCTCCTCAAGGACACCCAGGCCAGTCATGACGTCGCGTGTCAAGTTGCGTCCGCCCAGAGGAATGGTGCTCAAGTAGATCAGAGCCTTGTTCTTGTAGATGGTCACCGTGGTGGTCTCGGCACCCATATCCACAAGCATGCAACCAAGCTCACGGTCGCTGTCGGTGAGGATTTGCTCGCCCACTGCCAGCGGAGTGACGATGTAATCCTTGACAGGAATGCCGAAGGTCATCACACGATTGAGGTTCAACTTCAATGCCGGCTTCGAGACAATCAGGTTCACCTTGATTTTGATTGATGAGCCGAATTGTCCCACGGGGTTAATCGTTTCCACTTTATCAACATAGTAGGCACGGGGCACAATGTCCACGGTGTCGTGGTTGCGGATTGGGGTACTCGTTGCATCCTTGATGATGCGGTCGATAAGTTCCTTGGTGATGGGCTCGGTTGAACCCACACTGCGATTGACCTCGCTGATGATGCTGTGCAAGGACCTGCCACTCACACCAAGATAAACCTGAGTGACGCGACCGTCGATCATCCCTTCCAGATTCCTGATAATGCGGTTGATGCTGCTCTTGATATTCTCGACGTTCTGCACGATGCCGTACCTGACACTGTTGAGGTGCTTCTCTTCCTGCAGGTACTTGACGGTCAAAAAGCCAGCCGGGGACTTCTCGGCAATGGCTCCAACAATCTTGGAACTTCCGATCTCAAGTGCTACGATATATTGGTTCTTTTCCATAAAAAATGATTGAATTATTTATTGATATTTTGTTTTCAGTTCTTTTTCTTGGGTGCGGATTTATCCTCGGGCTTGGCCGCCTGCTCGGGTTTGGCCGCCTGTTCGTTCTCCTCGGCAGCATGCTTCTGGGCATCGGCAGCCGTGCCTGTTGTCATGGTCTCGATGTCGGGAGCCTGTTCATCATCTTCGGAATTCAGGTCAATGACCGGCTTCACCGCCTTGACGCGACGCGTGGCCACAATCTGATGATTCCACTTGACCGAGATGGTGTCAAACGTGTTCCATCCGCGCTCGGGCATCACCTTCTTGTAGAAGAGCTTGAGCTTGGCGAACTTGTTATCAAAGCCATCGGCACTGCCGATGTTGATCACATGCCCACTGATGTCGGGGACAAGAATGATGTTGTTGGTGTCCTGCACACAGTACATGGTAATCAGCGACCTCAAGAGCGAATCCTGCTCCACATAGTCAAGGAGCGGCAGCAAGCGCGTCTCGGGATACTTGCGGGTGAAGTGTCCACGCACAATGGGAGCGTCACAATGATAATTGGCTGTGGCAGCCATGCGCTTGCCCGCCCTGTTCACATAGTAGGACTGGTCGCCGTCAAACACCCTCATCACCGGCAGCAACTGGCTCACGGTGATGAGCAAGCGCCCGTTCTGGCACTTGACAACATCGGCTTTCTCGAGATAGGGCGAAACCAACAATGCCTCCTCGATGTCCGAAGCGTTGATATCGGCCATGCGCTTGCCCACGACTTCCACCCCCTGGCCCTTGAGGTCATTGAGGACTCCCTGGGGTGTGACAAACGAAGTGCTGTCGTCATTCAACACAACGACATCGACAACATTGCACACCTCGCCATGAGACTTGGAACGTGCCCAAAGTATGCCGATGACCAAGGCCACCGCCATAACAGCGAGAATACTATTCTGTATCAGCTTCTTCAACGCTTTTGCTTCTTTAATTCATCGCATATTTGTTGCAGCAGATTGGCGATGTCACCCGCCCCCGCTGTCAATAGGACGTCAAAATTACTCAAATGTATTGACTTAATCAAATTTTCTTTCGAGTAAATGCATTTTTTTGTGGAAGTGACCTTTTCAAGTACCATTTCACTCGTCACTCCGGGGATGGGCTCCTCGCGAGCGGGGTAAATGGGAAGCAAGATCACCTCATCGGCCAGCGACAAGGCCTGGGCAAAGCCAGGGGCGAAGTCCCTCGTGCGTGTGTAGAGATGGGGCTGGAAAATGACGGTCAAACGGCGACCGGGATACAGCGCTCTCACCGACGTGATGCTGGCACGCAACTCATCGGGATGGTGGGCATAGTCATCAATCATCACCTTGCCATGCTCTCCCGGCTCCTTGAGCCAGAACTCAAAACGACGCTTGGCACCCAAGAAGGTCGCCACAGCAGTCTTCATGGCCTCGACGGGTGTCTCCACAAGGCGACATGCCGCCATTGCCGCGATGGCGTTCTCTATATTGATCTCGACAGGCACGCCAAGGTTGATGTCCTTGACGGTCTCCCAAGGTGTCACCATGTCAAACACAATCTCACCCTCGCCACGGCGGATATTCACGGCATGGAAATCGCCCTCGTCACGGCTATAGGTATAGGTCTTGACACCCACGGCTACACGCGGTTTCAGGGCCAATCCAGTGTGGACGATGAGCGCACCACCCGGCTGAATCAGCTCGGTGAAATGGGCAAAACTCTCCAAGTAATTCTCGGGCGTGCCATAGATGTCCAGATGGTCGGGGTCGGTCGAGGTCACCACTGCGATAAACGGGTGCAAATGGTGGAACGAGCGGTCAAACTCGTCGGCCTCGATAACCGAGTAAGGACTCGTGTAAGAGAGCAGGAAATTGCTGTTATAGTTGCGCAACACACCGCCCAAGAAGGCATTGCAGCCCGTGCCCGAAGTGTGCAGGATGTGAGCCGCCAAGCTCGATGTGGTGGTCTTGCCGTGTGTGCCGGCAAAGCACAGGGCCTTGCTGTGGGCAGTCACCACACCCAACAATGCCGCACGTTTCACGACCTCAAAGCCATGCTCACGGAAGTAGGTCAACCCACGGTGCTCGGACGGAACAGCCGGAGTGTAGACCACCAGCGTGCGCTCGGGGTCACGGCAATAGTCGGGAATGAGGGCAGGATCCTCGTCAAAGTCGATGTGCACCCCTTCGTTAATGAGGGCACTGGTGAGGTCGCTGGGCGTGCGGTCATAGCCAGCCACGCGCTTTCCCTTGGCAAGGAAATAGCGTTCGAGCGCAGCCATACCGATACCGCCCGCACCCACAAAGTATAATGAATCAAAATCCTTCATCTCTTTCATGATTAAACGATAGTTATTGCTTGTTGACGCCAACAATCTTCTCCACCTCATCGACGATGTGCTCGGCAGCATCGCGCAAGGCCATCGCCTCGACATTCTTGCCCAACTCGGCTATACGAGCCTCATCGGCAACGATGGTGAGCATGGTTTCCACGAGTCGGTTGCCGGCATCGGCATCGGCGACCATGATGGCGGCGCCACGGTTCACAAGAGCCATGGCATTCTTGGTCTGGTGATCCTCGGCCACATTGGGCGAGGGTACCAGGATGGCCGGTTTGCCCAATAACTGCAGCTCGGAGATGGAGCTTGCTCCCGCTCTCGACACTACCAGGTCGGCAGCTCTGTAAGCCATATCCATGTTGCTGATGAAAGGCATCTGAGCGACATTCTTCACGCCCGAAGCCATCAACGCCTCGCGGCACTGCTGGTCATAGATTTTGCCAGTCTGCCAGATGACCTGCACATCGTCAATCGCCTTGCCGATCATGTCAAGCGAACCGCTGATGGCATTGTTGATCGTGCGTGCACCCAGACTGCCGCCAATGATGAGGATGGTCTTCTTGTTGGGGTCCACGCCCATGGCCTGACGTGCCTGCTCGGGAGTGGCACCGCACTCCAGCAGGTTGCGCCTGACGGGGTTGCCAGTGAGGACGATCTTCTCCTGCGGGAAGAAGCGCTCCATACCCTCATAGGCGACACAGATGCAGTCGGCCTTGGCCGCCAACAACTTGTTGGTCACACCGGCATAGGAGTTCTGCTCTTGAAGCAAGGTGGGAATGCCCTGCTTTTGAGCAGCCTTGAGCATCGGGCCGCTGGCATATCCGCCCACGCCGATGGCGATGTCCGGCTGAAAATCATTGAGGATTTTCTTTGCCAGACCCATGCTCTTCATCAGACGGGCAACGACCTTGAAATTGCGCAACAGATGCTTGCGGTCAAAACCGCTCACGGGCAAGCCGATGATGTTGTAGCCTGCAGCAGGCACCTTCTCCATTTCCATGCGGCCTTCGGCGCCGACAAACAGGATGCGAGACTCGGGGTAGCGACGGCGCACCTCGTTGGCGATAGACAAAGCGGGGAAGATGTGGCCACCAGTGCCACCACCGCTCACCAAAACTTTCAGTTGTTGTTTATTTCCAGACATTTTTAGGAGGTATTTCTGTTGGGTTTTCAGCATCGAGGCCCTCGATTTCGAGCGTCTCTTCAACTTTATTCTTCTTATTGCCATAGTTGGCGATAGTGCGGCTCACGCTGAGCATCACGCCAAAAGCCACACTGATGACAAAAATGGATGAACCACCTTTGGAGATGAGCGGCAACGGCTGTCCCGACACGGGGAACACGCCCACGTTGATGGCCATGTGGAACAAGGCCTGGAACGTGATGAATGATGCCATACCGATGACGAGCAGCGACGGCAGCACTCGCTTGCTGCGACGCACAATCATTGCCGCGCGTCCCAGCAGGGACAGGTAGAGCAACATCACGAACAAACCGCCGATAAAGCCCGTTTCCTCGACAATAATCGAGAAAATGTAGTCACTGAACGCCAGCGGCAAGCGGCTGCACTCACGGGACTGCCCGATGCCCTTGCCGATGAGTCCTCCGTTGGCCTGCGCCATGCGCGAGAACATCTCCTGCTGGTTCTTGGCCGTGATGGGCTTATAGACAAGCGAATCACGGTAGTACCAGTCATGGAGTCGGTGCATCCAGGTGCCCATGCGGCTCTCATCATCACGTTTAGTTTTCTTTTCATCGCCCACTGGCAGATCAGAAACCTGATCGTTGCTATTGGATGAAGAGGCCACGCCATTGGTGATTTCGGTCATGTTCTCCTTTTTCTGGTCATTACTGTGCTTGATGATCACAAAAGCACCCATCATGAAGCCGAAGAACACCATCAAGATGCCGATTTTCTTGTATCGCGCACCACCGATGAGCAGCATTGAACCAGCAATGGAGATGAGCAGCAGCGTGTTGGTCAAACCGCTCTTGATCATCAAGCCACCATAGATCAGGACGACAAAAGCGGCCCATATCATGCCCGTATTGCTGATATCCCTGTTCTTCTGCGTCTTGGCAAAGATGTAAGATAGCAGCGTGACTATCGAGAGTTTGGCCATCTCGGCTGGCTGTAGTGTTACTCCTGGGAAAAGCGCCACAGCACGTCTTGCTCCATTGACATAGATACCGAATTTCATGACAAAAATCAGGAAAAACACCGTGAACAGCGCCAACACGGGTACCATGATGTAGAGGAACACCGGATGGTTGTAGTCCACATGCATGAGTCCGACGACACAGATGGCACCCACACCCAGGAAGATACACTGCTTGACAATGGGCATGTAGATACCCATCTTGGCCACTTCGCGACTAGATGCGGAGTAACTCTCGACGATTGAGATGATGACCAGCATGATGTAGATGCCCCAAATCCAGGGATCGCCATACTTGCGCGATATCTCTTTATATCTATTCTTTTTCTCTTCTTGAGGAGACATGTTATTGTCGTGAATTAGTGGCTTTTAGCCATTGTTAGTTGACTTCATTCTCTTGACACACTCCTTGAACTGGTTGCCACGGTCGGCCATACCGTTGAACAGATCGAAGCTGGCGCAGCAGGGCGACAGCAGCACCGTGTGACCGTCACCGGCCAACTCGCGGCACTTGTCCATGCACTCGGGCATGCTGGTGGCATCGGTAACCACAGGCACCATGCCGTCAAAGAAGGCATGCAGCTTGGCATTGTCCTTGCCCAGGCAGACGATAGCATCCACCTTCTCGCGCACGAGCGGCTCGATCTGCGAGTAATCGTTACCCTTGTCGATGCCACCCAGAATGAGGACGCAAGGTTTGCTCACACTCTCGAGGGCATACCAGCAGGCATCCACATTGGTGGCCTTGCTGTCATTGATATAGCGCACACCGTCCACGGTATCGACATACTCCAAGCGGTGAGGCACTGCCTCAAAATCGGCCAGCGCCTCGCGAATTATGTCCTTGCGGATGTCAAACACCTGAGCCGACAGACCACCGGCCATCGTGTTATAGACATTGTGCAAGCCCTTGAGTGACAACTGGTCACGCGGGATATCCCACTGGTCGCCATCCACATTGAAGTTGAGCACGCCATCGTGCACCCAAGCAGCACTGGTGGGGTCATCGTCACCCGTGAATCCCAACTGGCGGGCCTCAAGATGATGCTGTTTGAGCTGCGACGCGATGATCGGGTCGTTCTTCCAGAAAATGAACGAGTCCTCGCTGGTCTGGTTCTGGGTGATGCGGAATTTAGCGGCAGCATAGTTCTCCATCTTGTAGTCGTAGCGATCCAGGTGGTCGGGGGTGATGTTGAGCAACACAGCCACATTGGCCTTGAACTCATACATGTTGTCAAGCTGGAAACTGCTCAGCTCGATGATATACACATCGTGGTGCTCGGTGGCCACCTGCAACGCCAGGCTACGGCCCACATTGCCGGCAAGGCCCACGTTCAAACCCGCCTTCTTGAAAATGTGATAGGTGAGTTTGGTGGTCGTCGTCTTGCCGTTACTGCCAGTGATGCAGACCATCTTGGCATCGGTGTAACGTCCTGCGAATTCAATCTCGCTCACGATGGGGATCTTCAACTCGATGGCACGCGCCACCATGGGAGCCGTGTCGGGAATACCCGGGCTCTTGACTATCTCGTCGGCGTTGAGGATTTTCTCGGGTGTGTGTCCGCCTTCTTCCCAGGGCACATCATACTGGTTGAGCAGGTCCTTGTAGGCCTGGCCGATGGGGCCCGCATCACTGAGCCACACGTCCATGCCCTTCACCTTGGCGAGCACAGCGGCACCTGCGCCACTCTCGCCACCGCCCAACACTACTAATCTTTTTGCCATATTGCTTTGTGTTTTATTAACTTTATAACTTTTATCGGATTTTCAACGTCACGAACGTCAATGCAGCCAACAGGATGCTCACCAGGAAGAAGCGCATCACGATCTTGGCTTCGGGGATGCGATGATCGGGAGTCTTGATCTTATAGTCCCATGTGAGTTTTGCCGGGTCGGCCGTGAAATGGTGATGAAGGGGTGTCATTTTGAACAGACGCATGTTCTTGCCCTTGTGCCGCTTGACATACCACACCTGCATGATGACCGAGAGTTCCTCAACGAGGAAAATGCCGCACAACAGAGGAATGAGCCATTCCTTGCGGATGAGCACTGCAAACACGGCAATGATACCGCCCAGGCACAAACTGCCCGTGTCGCCCATGAACACCTGAGCCGGGAAGGAGTTGTACCACAGGAAACCGATTGTCGCTCCGATGAAGGCCGCCGCATACACTACCAGTTCGCTGCTATCCGGGATATACATGATATTCAGGTAGGATGAATAAATCACGTTACCGCCCAGATAGCACATGATGGCTAGCGCGACGCCTATAATCGCCGAGGTTCCTGTAGCCAAGCCGTCCACACCATCGGTCAGGTTAGCGCCATTGCTCACGGCAGTGATGACAAAAATGGTCACCAGAATGAACAGAATCCAGCCACCCAACTGCTTGTACTTGCCCATCCAACCCGTAAAGTAGGCATAGTCGAAGTTGTGGTTCTTGACAAAGGGCAACGTGGTCTTGGTGGCCTTGACAGCCTGTGACTTGTGCACCTCCACCAGTTCGGGAGTCTCGTTGCGGTTTGTCACATGGACGTTCTCGTTCATCACGATGGCAGGGCTCAGATACATGGTCAGTCCTACGATGATGCCCAGACCCACCTGGCCCACAATCTTGAACTTGCCCTTGAGTCCTTCCTTGTTGTGATGAAATACCTTGATGTAGTCATCGGCAAAACCCAGTGCACCGCACCAGATTGTCGATACGATCATCAACAGCATGTAAACGTTGTTGAGTTTGCCCAGCAACAGGCAAGGGATCAAAATCGAGATGATGATGATAATACCTCCCATCGTGGGCGTTCCCTGCTTGGCCGAGTTGCCGCCCAACTTCTCTTCACGCTCCTTGTCGCACATCTGGCGCTCCTTGAGCTTGAAGATGATGCGGCGACCAATCACGATGCCGATAAACAACGACAAAATGAAGGCGAAGCCTGATCGGAACGTGATGTATTCAAACAGGCGGGCACCACTCACATGGTGATACTGTTCGAGGTAATGAAAAAGATGATATAACATGTCCTAACAATGATGTGGTTAATAATCAAACTGTAGCTTCTTCGGCAGCAAACACCTCAAGCACTTGCTCACGGTCATCGAAGTGGTGCTTCACTCCCATGATTTCCTGATAGTCCTCATGCCCCTTGCCGGCGATGAGCACCACATTGCCTGGTTGAGCCAATTGGCAGGCGGTGCGGATGGCCTGGCGACGGTCGGTAATCGTGAGTGTGCGAGGACGAGCGTCATCGGGCAGGCCCACTTCCATCTGCCGCAGGATTTCGTCGGGATCCTCGGTGCGGGGATTGTCGCTGGTGAGAATAATTTTATCGCTGCGCACAGCGGCTTCACGCGCCATGATCGGGCGCTTGCCGGCATCACGATCACCACCACAGCCACACACGGTAATGATGCATCCCGACGGACCCACCACCTCGCGGATGGTGTCCAGCACATTCACAAGCGCGTCGGGCGTATGTGCATAGTCCACGACAGCGGTATAACCCCGCGGTGAGCGCAGCGTCTGGAAACGTCCAGCCACTGGTACCAGCAAGCTCATCTTCACGAGCACTTGCTGCGGGTCAAAGCCCAGCAATATCGAAGCACCGTAGACCGAGAGCAGGTTGTAGGCATTGAAACGGCCAGTGAACTGCACCTCCAGCTGATTGCCGTTGATTTCCAGTGTCGTGCCGTCAAGCCTCGACTCCACGATGCGGGCCTTGAAATCGGTCAAGGTGCGCAGCGAATAGCGGTATTTTGACGCCAGGGTGTTCTGGAGCATCACCTCGCCCACCTTGTCGTCGGCATTGACCAGGGCAAAAGCCCCCTTGGGCAACGCGTCAAAGAACATCTTCTTGGCCGCGATGTAGTTATCCACCGTCTTGTGGAAGTCCATGTGGTCACGCGTGAGGTTTGTGAAGATGCCCCCAGCAAACGTGATGCCCTCGATGCGGCGCTGCACGCAAGCGTGTGAGCTCACCTCCATGAACGCATACTCGCAGCCCGCCTGAACCATCTCATGCAACAGGCGGTTCAATGTCAAATGGTCGGGGGTCGTCTGCTTGGCAGGATACTCGACCGTGTCAACGATGTTTTTCACCGTGGACAGCAAGCCTGCCTTGTAGCCCATCAGGCGCGCCATTTCATAGAGCAGCGTGGCTGTAGTGGTCTTGCCGTTGGTGCCGGTGACACCCACCAGGCGCAGGGCCCGTGATGGATGGTCAAACCACTCATCGGCAAGATGAGCCAGCGCGATGATGCTGTCCTTGACCTGAATATAGGTCACACCCTCGTTGAGCGTTTGGGGCAGATCCTCGCAGACGATGGCGCTAGCACCGGCTTTCACCACGTCGGCGATGAAACGGTGTGAGTCCACAGCCACGCCCTTGACGGCGACAAAGAGCGCGCCCTTGCCAGCCTGCCTCGAGTCGTTGATCAGGTCAGTAATCTCTATTTCAATGTCCCCAACCACACGCAGCGGCTGGATTGATGCTATCAGTTGTGATAATTTCTTCATTTCTCTATTGTATTTTTTGGTATTATTCTCAGGAATTTCTTAACCTCAGATTGATGCGTTGTCCTCGCACGAAATTGCTGCCCGACGCCAAGCTCTGGGCAGTCACCATGCCTGTTCCCGTGAAGCTCACGGTCAAGCCGGCATCTTCAAGCACGCTGATGGCTTCACGGATGTCCAAGCCGATGACATTGGGGACTCCCTTCTGCACCTTGCCAGGACGGGCATAGCGGTGAGAGGATTTGATGCTCAGTCCACCGTTGATGTACTTCGACTTGGTGTCGCCCATTGACGCAAACAGCGTGGGATAGGTCTTTTTCTCCTGGCCTGCTGCAGGTTTCTCGGTGGCATAATCGGGTGATGGGCCCAACAAGCCATGAGCATACATTTTGCGCGCGATGTTCTTGAGCACCGTTCCGCTGCTCGCACCCGCACCACAGTTGGCACCCAGCATGAGCACCATGCAGGAGTACTTGGGCTTGTCGTAGGGGAAGAAGCCGCAGAATGCAAGACGCTTCTGCCCGCTGTACTGTCCACCCGAAGTGGTATAGGCCGTACCTGTCTTGCCGGCGATTTCAACCTTGTCGTCCTGCACCCAATGGCGGGCAGTGCCATGACTACCCCACACGACGTCGTGGAGCATGATGCGCAACTTGCGGGCATTCTCGGGTGAGCACACCTGTTTGCGGATGTAAGTCACCGGGATGATTGAATCGGGTTCACCCTCACGCGAGAGTTTTTTGAACAAACGAGGCTTCACATACTTGCCGTCATTAGCGATGGCGTTATACATTGCCAACGTGCACAACGGCGGGATGCGTGAACCGTAGCCGAAGGCCTGTCTGGACAGGGTCACACGGCCGCCATTCTTGATCTCGGCATCTTGGAACCAAGGCGTCGTCTCGCCGGCGATACCCAAGTGGAACGGCTCGAAAAAGCCCATTTCCTCTAGACGCTTCTTGAACGCGGGCGGATTGTCGCCGTACTTGCGGACAATCAGTTTTGCCATACCGATGTTGGATGACGTCTCGATAATCTGTCGCGGTGTGCGTGTGGCTCCGCCGTGAGCGTCGGTGATGGGCTTGCCGCCGGCATAGGTCCATGTGGAACCCGTGACGATGGGCTCCTCGATATTGTTGACGATGCCGTCCTCGAGGGCTACCATCATCGAGATGGTCTTGACTACCGAGCCCGGCTCATAGCCCAGGACCGCATGGTTGATATTCTCGACATACTCGCCTGTGGTCTTGCTGCGCTCCAGGTTGCTGATGGCCTTGATCTCGCCCGTGGCGACCTCCATGAGCACGCAAGTGCCCCACTCGGCATCGGCCTCGATGCACATCTTGTTGAGTTCATTCTCCACGATGTCCTGCAACTGCACATTGATGGTCGTGGTGATGTCATAGCCCTTGACAGCGGGCACACTTTCCACCGGCACAATGGCGTTAGTGAGTTGGATGTTGCGCGCGATGCCAGGTTTGCCATACAGCAACGAATCGAGCGCACTCTCCAGGCCTGAACGGCCATGCACACCAGTACTATCCAAACTGCCGATACTGCGCGCCGCCATGGCGCCATAGGGCTTGGTGCGCTTGACATGCAACTCCTCGTAGAAACCCGTCTGGTTCTTGGGGCGCCTGAAGAAGGGGAAATTGCGCACGCGCTGATACTCACGATGCGTGAGCATGCGGGAGAAGAGCCTGTAGGCATGATTCTTGCGCGGTTTCTTGCCCGGGGTCTTGGGGTTTGCAGCGTCAAGGATGTTCTTGCGATCCTCAAGCAACTTCTTGCGCCACTCGACAGCTGTCATCGTGGGGTCAAAAGCGGCAAGACTATCGCACAAGGGGCCGAGGTCTTTCTTGAGCGAGTCGACCTTGATGCCCTCGGTGAACCAGTCAATGCGCACCACATAGAACTGGAGGTTTGCAGCCAGCACAGTGCCATCATCGGCCAATAGCTTGCCTCGTTCGGGTGGGATAGACGTGACGCTGTCCAACACAGTCTTGGCCTTTTCGTTCCACGCCGCTGCATGGACGACAGTCAACTTGAACATGTTCCAGATGATCGTCACCGAGAACAAGAGCATGAATCCGACCACCAGTCCATAGCGCCACAAAATATGCCGTTTGTTATTCTGCTTCATAAGTCAAGGGGTGTAAATTAAGCAACCAATCAGTTAATAATCAGCAAATCAATGGGAGTTGAGTTCGTAGGGAGGATCCAGAGGCGGGGTCAGATCCAGCCGCTTCTCGCTCATGAGTTTGACCATCTGGCTCTCCCTGATCATGGAGTTGTACTTTGCGCTCGCGTTGACCAGGTCGGTCTGTGCATTGGCCAACTCGGTCTTAAGGGTAATGAGTTCCTGGATGCTGCGCTGGCTGGAGAACTTGTTGCCGATGTAGGCAAGCGCCATCGCCACAATGAAGACGACGTAATACCAGTTGCGTTTAAAGAAATCCAACGAGAAGAAACGACCCTGAATCAGGTCCTTCCCCGCTTTTTTTCTCGTGTATACAGTATTGTTCTTTTTCTCACTCATGGGTGTCAACAGATGCTTTAAGTTGTTTTTATTGATAGTTTCACTGGTCAGCACGGCCCTGCTGTGCGATCAACTCGGCGACCCGCAGTTTAGCACTGCGCGAGCGGGGATTGCGTTCCACCTCGTCGTCGCTGGGGACAATGACCTTGCCGGTCACTACACGCCAAGGCGTGTTCACACGACCATAAAAGTCTTTCTCCTGCTTACCCTCCACGTTGCCCGAGCGCATGAAGTTCTTCACCAGGCGATCCTCCAGGGAGTGGTAGGTGATGACGACGAGGCGCCCTCCCGGGTTGAGCACTTCGAGCGACTGCGACAACAGTTTGCGCAGGGCATTCAGTTCCCCGTTCACCTCGATGCGCAAGGCCTGGAAGACCATTGAGAGTTCCTTCTTCTCTTGCGCCGGCTTGAGCAACGGCCTAACGACATTCACGAGGTCACCGGTTGTCGCCAGCGGACGGGCTTTGACAATAGCCGACGCCAGACGTCGCGACGCCTTGAGTTCACCGTACAGGTATAACACCTGAGCCAGTCGTTGTTCGTCATAGCCATTGACAAGGTCCTTGGCAGTGAACGATGCGGAGCGGTTCATGCGCATGTCAAGCGGAGCGTCACCACGGAAGGTGAATCCTCTATCCAATGCGTCAAAATGATGGAAAGAGACGCCCAAGTCGGCGATGATGCCATCCACACCACTGATACCGTAGTAGCGCAAGAAATTCTTGAGGAAGGCAAAATTCCCGTGTGCAAATGTAAACCTGTCATCTTGCAGACGGTTTGCCCAGGCATCCATGTCCTGGTCCATTCCCACAAGCCTTCCCGCCGCATTCAGACGCGACAGAATGGCACGACTGTGCCCGCCGCCACCGAATGTCACGTCAACATAGGTGCCGCCGGGCTTTATGTCAAGCCCCTCGATGCTCTGCTCGAGCAACGCAGGAATGTGATATACAGTCTGTTCCATTCAAAAAACCATTGCTATCGGGTGTGTCTCTTTTCCCATTTTTTTTGGGACTTCAAAGGTACAACATTTTTCCGAGATAATTTGCAATCCCAAACCAGAAATTTACATTTTTGAAAATAAAAATTGTTAACAGCCCCTGTTAATAACTTTAATCACCAGAAAATCGGCAAATTAAGCCAAAAAATAAAAACTATTTACATCTGCAAAAAGACCTAACCCTCACCCTTTGGGGCCAGACCACTTTAGACAAAGCCAACAACCAGCTGAAAAGCCCTCTAGAGCAGGCCGATGTCAAAATTTTTGCAAATTTTATGGATTATCTATAAATTTTTAATAATTTTGTCTCCGCAATCTAATCATAACCAAAATGAATGACTCTAAAGATTCATATAACACGTTGACCTACAACAGGTTCACAAAGGAGGTTCTGCAATGTGCACGCACACCGTTCTATTGCTACGACCTGGGGTTGCTGCATGCGACAGTTTTGGAAATCAAACGACAGACCGCCGGAATGAACTGCATTGTCCACTATGCGCTGAAAGCCAACGAGAACAAACGCATCATCAGTGAGATTGCAAGGATGGGATTAGGCGCCGACCTGGTGAGCGGAGGAGAGATCCAAGCCGCCATCGATGCAGGATACAACCCGCAAGACATGAGCTATTCGGGCGTCGGCAAGACAGATTGGGAAATCAGGCTGGGACTGGAGCTTGAGCTGGGCTGTTTTAATGTGGAATCATCGGCCGAACTCGAAGTCATCAATCAGATTGCCGGCGAGATGGGCAGGCAGGCCCGCATCGCCATCAGGGTGAATCCCGACATCGACGCTCACACCCACCGCTACATCACCACGGGCACCGCCGACAACAAGTTCGGAATCACGCTTGACATGCTGCCGCAAGTGGTGCGCCAAGCCATCGATCTTCCTCACATCCAGCTCTTGGGGCTACACTTCCACATCGGCTCACAAATCACCGCCATGCGCCCCTATCAGATGCTCTGCGACACGGTGAATCAACTGATTGACGAGTATGAAAACGAGGGCATCAGATTTGAGCAAATCAACGTTGGCGGCGGATTAGGCATCAACTATGAACAGCCTGACGAACAGCCGATTCCAAACTTTGAGCAATACTTCGGGACATTCAGGAAAGGGCTCAAACTCAGACCGTACCAACGGCTCCATTTTGAGTTGGGCCGAGCCATCGTGGGACAATGCGGCACACTGATCACACGGGTGACCTATGTGAAAGAAAGTCGTGCCAAGCGATTCGTCATTTTGGATGCCGGCATGAATGACCTGGTGAGGCCTGCGCTGTATGGCGCATGCCACAAAATCCAGAACTTGAGCGCTCCTGATGACTTGCCCATGGCGAGGTGCGACGTGGTGGGTCCCGTGTGTGAATCCAGCGATGTTTTTGCCCAAGACTACCCTCTTCCCATCACGCGACGCGGCAATCTCATCGCCATCCGATCGGCAGGCGCCTATGGCGAGTCCATGGCGTCGAGTTACAACATGCGTCCCCTGCCGCAGGCTGTGTTCTTCAACCATTTATAGCCACAACTTCGACCTATTGCTAACTATAAATGGTCATGTTCCAAAAAAAATTGAAAAAATTTACAAGATTCTGTAGCATTTACAAAAAAAAGGGGTACATTTGCATGCAGTTACAACACTGTCTCCATGGAAAAGATTGATACTCTTGACAAGAAGATTCTTGAGATTATTATGAATAACGCTCGCATCCCCAGCAAGGATGTGGCGCAAGTGTGTGGTGTGTCGCGTGCTGCTGTGCATCAGCGCATTCAGCGACTCATTGACGAGGGAGTGATCACCGGCTCGGGTTACAATGTGAACCCCAAACTGCTTGGTTACTCGACCTGCACATTCATCGGACTGACTCTTGAGCGCGGCTCCATGTACCGCAATGTCGTGCCCGAATTGCTGAAGATCAAGGAAGTTGTGGAGTGTCACTTCACCACAGGCCACTACACGATGATGATTAAGGTGTATGCCCGTGACAACGAGCACCTGATGTCGCTGGTCAATGACCACATCCAAAACATCGAGGGTGTCGCTGCCACCGAGACGCTCATCTCGCTGGAACAGAGCATCAGCCGCACCTTACCCATCTGTTATGAGGAGTGACATCATTCCCCACCCTAAAAACCCGATATCACATTTATTATTTGTATCTTTGCGCCATCATAACACTAAACAACTGTAAAGATGGATAACAACAGATATTGCGTCATCATGTGCGGCGGCGTGGGCAGCCGGTTTTGGCCATTCAGCAAGGCCTCAAAGCCCAAGCAATTCATTGATTTCTTCGGCACAGGACGCAGCCTGCTTCAAATGACATTTGACCGCATCAAGGACATTGTTCCCAATGAGAACATCATCCTTATCACTAACGAGAATTACGGTCCTCTCATCAAAGAGCAACTGCCCGAAATCGCCGACAACCAGATTCTGCTGGAGCCAGTTCGTCGCAACACTGCCCCGTGCATCGCATGGGCAGCTCATCACATCAAGGCGCTCAATCCCAACGCGAAAATGCTTGTGGCGCCGAGCGACCACCTCATCCTGAACGTGGAAAAATTCAAGAACTGCGTCATCAAGGCCTTTGAGTTCATCGAGAACCGCGACGCCCTTGTCACCATGGGCATCAAACCCAACCGCCCCGAGACCGGCTACGGCTACATCCAGGTGGGTGAGCAGGTGGAGGATGACTTTGCCGCAGTAAAGACTTTCACCGAGAAGCCCGACGAGGACTTGGCGCGCCTGTTCTTGAGGTCAGGCGAGTTTTTCTGGAACTCCGGAATGTTCTTCTGGAGTGCCGACAGCATCCTCAAGGCCCTTGACGACCATGTTCCCGAGATGAGCGCCGTCTTTGAGATGGGCAAACCCTACTTCGGCACCGACAAGGAACAGGAATACATCAACGCCAATTTTGAGGCATGCCCGAGCGTGAGCATCGACTTTGCCGTGATGGAAAAAGCCCCCAACGTGTATGTCGAGACGGTGGACTTCGGGTGGAACGACCTGGGCACCTGGGGCTCGCTGTATGACTACTCGCCCAAAAACAAGGACGGCAATGTCACTCAAAACAGCCGAGCGTTAATGTTCAACAGCCACAACAACATTGTTGCCATCAAGGGTGACAAGCTCCTGGTTGCTTCGGGCTTGGAGGGATACATCGTCGCCGATGTCGAAGATGCCCTGCTCATCGTGCCGCTGGAGGAGGAACAGAAGATCAAAACCTATGTCAACGAAGTGAAATCAAAATTCGGAGACAAATACCTGTAACATATCCCTTTAGACACTTACACTTACATGAAAAGATCAGGAGGCGGTCCGCTATGGAACCGCCTCCTTGTTATTGTGTCTAAAAAGTCTTGCGTGTCACGTCCCGACGCAGTCTCGGGCGGATGAGCAACGATTATTGATCGGCAGGCTGCTGCGGTGCGGCGTTGTCACGCGGACGAGCAAGCAGCTCAAAGGTGTCGACATAGATCTCGGTGGTGAAGCGTTTCACCTGGTTGCGATCTTCCCAAGCGCGGGTGCGCAAGCGACCTTCCAGGTAAATCTGCGTTCCCTTGCGGATATAACGTTCGGCGACCTCGGCATTCTTTCCCCACATCACGATGTTGTGCCACTCGGTGCGCTCGGGCACCTGAACACCGTTAGCGTTAGTATAAGCCCTGTCGGTGGTAGCGAGTGTAAATGATGCTACGGGCTGATTTTGTGCAACATAGCGCACATCAGGGTCTTTGCCCACACGACCCAACAATATGACTTTATTGACTGACATTTTGAATTGATTGATTTATTGTGGTTTGTTAAGCTATAAAATCTTTCTCCCTTATAATATATATAATGTGGTAAAACCATTTATCAACAACCGGTAGCCTTGAGGCCAAGTCCCACGCGCTCGAGCAAGCCGAACATCAGGTTCATCACATGAACCGCGTTGCCTGCACCTCCCTTGAGCAGACCGTCCATCACGGCATGCACGGTGAGCCATCCCTTGCGGTCATCCTTGTCGATGCGAATCAGACATTTGTTGGTGTTTTCCACATCGGCAGCAACAATAGGCCGGTCAACAATGAACACGAAGTTATGGTCATCATAGTACTGCTCATAGAGCTGCCTGAGCGCCTCGTCCTCCAGCCCGCACTTGAACCTTACCGCCACAGCAAGCATGCGACGCTCGGCCAGGCGGGTGATGTCCATGACAACAGGCTGGTTAAAGCTTGACTGGCATTGTGAGAGCGCCAACATCACCTCATCGGTCTGCTGTCGAGCCCACTGCTCCAGTGATTCATCATTCCCGTTCAAGGCACAGTCACCCACAGCGGCATGCACAGTGATGGGATTGTTGAGCAGCAGGTTGCGTGCCATGGGCATCAGCGCCAACAGTGTTGCCATCGCCACTCCACCCGGTACCGTAACATGATGGGCGTCATGTACCAGTACACGACGCTGCATCTCGCCCATGCCATAGGTCCACAGTTTGTCCTCGCCATGGTCCAGGTTGTGTTCTCCTGTCAAATCCACCACATGGCAGTCTTGCGACAGGCATTGTGTCTTCACCGTATCAGGCAGTTTGTCCAAACCAGCACCGATGAACACGATATCCACTTCGTCACAATCCACGGTGTCGGCGACCACAAGGTCACACTCACCGATAATTCCTGGAACGAGATGTTCTAGTCGCGTCCCCGGTGGACATGACGCAGTCACCCATTGAATTTCAACATCAGGGTGGTTGATGAGCAAGCGCACCAACTCGGCTGCACGCAGGTCGTCACATCCTGTGATACCGACTTTAATCATCGGCTCCAGGATTTGACATCACCCCCATTGAGTCAAGTGAATTCTTGGGCATGAACTGCTCAAAGACAACTCTGGCCTGCTCATGGGTAACACCTTCGGCAAGGATAGCGAAGAGGGTGTCGGCACCGGCGATGGTTCCCAGCACTTCGGGCGGTCGGCACATGTCGATGTCATAGGCAAGACCAGGCGCATAACCATTGCGCGTCTTGATGACTGCGATATTTCCTGAAAATGTGACAGATACCAGTCCCACCTGTTTGGCTGCATGAGCATCAGTCTGACGCATACTCAAAAGCCTGTCTTGCAATTGGTTGCTGTCTGGAATGATGTACATGTAGGTGTTACGGTCAGTAGCCACTTTAGAAATCTTGAGTGCCTTGAGATCGCGCGACAAAGTAGCTTGAGTCACATTGATGTTGTGCTCACGCAACATGTCAGCCAACTCACTTTGACTTCCGATGCAATTGGTCTTGATCAGGTCAGTAATCAATTGTAAACGGTCACGTTTTCTTTTCACGAGTACTTTCTTTTTTCTTGGTTTTTTTGTTAATGTTTCGTTCTCCATTTGCATATATACTTAAAATTATGGTTTGAGTCGCAAAGATATATACATTCCACCGAAAGAACAACATATTTATTGGAATTTTTTATAAAAATTCATGCATTCTGGTTAAGAGTTACAGCATTTCACCAATAACCGTAATTGAATTCCACTTACTTATGTTTATTTGCAATAACGAAAAACCGGAGATGTGCTGCTTTATCCAGCATACCCACCCTTTGCAGGAAGCGAAGGGAAAGATGAATTGACAACAATGACCGCGAGCAATAGTGAATTTACTTGAGACTAAAAACCGATAACTGAAAACTTATTCGTACCTTTGCAGCATTCAAAGCTAAAAATGACATGATGACCGAAAAATTTGACATGGTGGCGAAGACCTTCCTAGGACTGGAAGGAGTGCTGGCCGACGAGTTGCGTGCCCTGGGCGCAGAGGAAGTGACTGAAGGTAACCGCGTGGTAGCATTCAAGGGTGACAAGGAGATGCTCTACAGGGCGAACTTTGCCTGCCGCACAGCGGTGCGAGTGCTCAAACCCTTCATCACATTGCGCTCGACAGGAGCCGATGACCTGTATGAACAACTCAAGTCGTTCGACTGGGAACAGCTGATGACGGTGAACACAACCTTTGCCATCGATGCCACGGTCTATAGCGAGGAATTCAACAACTCGCGCTTTGTCACCTATCGTGTCAAGGACGCCATCGCCGATTACTTCAACGACAAGTATGGCAAGCGCCCCAGCATCCGCCTCACCAATCCTGACATCCGTTTCGACGTCCACATCTCGGGCCGTGACGTGACATTGTCGCTCGACAGCAGCGGTGATCCGTTGTTTAAACGTGGCTGGCGCACAGCGCAGACCGACGCACCCATCAACGAGGTGCTGGCGGCAGGCATCATCATGCTGAGCGGATGGAAGGGCGACACCGATCTGGTGGACCCCATGTGCGGCTCGGGCACGTTCCTTATCGAGGCAGCCCTCATCGGTGCCAACATCGCACCCGGTGTGTATCGCGACCATTATGCCTTCCAACAGTGGCCCGACTATGATGCCGACCTGTTCGACAAAATCTATAACGACGACAGTGCCGAGCGCGAGTTCACCCACAAGATTTACGGCAGCGACATCGAGGGCAAAGCCATCGCCATCGCCCGTGCCAACGTCAAGAATGCCGGTCTGAACAAATACATTGAACTGGAACGCCGTGACCTCAACGACATCGAAGAGGTGCCCGAACACGGCACGCTCATCAGCAACCCGCCCTATGGCGAGCGCCTGAACCTCGAGGACATTGATCAGTTCTACAGTGACCTGGGCTTCAAGCTCAAACACACCTTCAAGGGGTATAACGTGTGGCTCATCTGCTATGACAAGGAGCAGTATTTCAAGATCGGTCTCAAGCCGTCGGTGAAGTATGCCCTCAACAATGGCGGGCTGGACTGCGAGCTGCTGCAATATGTCATCTTTGATGGCAGCTATAACGAACTGCGCGAGCGCGGTGAGCACATCCGCAACGAGGGCTTCCGTGCCAGCGAGCGCAGCAAGGGCAACTACAACAAGGTGGGCAACGAGGATCGTCCCCGTCGCCGTGAGGATGGTGAACGCCGCGGCGGACGCCGTTTTGACGATGAGCGCCGCGACCGTGGTGACCGCAGCCGCTCGCACCGTGACGAGAGACCACCTCGTCGCTTTGATGACCGTCCTCGCCGCGAGGAGGCGCCCTTCAGCGACGAGGAACGCCAGCGCCGTTCCAAGATTGCCCGTGACCGCCGCATGATGGCCGATGTGGACAACCGCGACAAGGAAGGACGCTATGACAACGACTTTGACCAGGAATTCCGCCACAGCTCCACCTTTGCCAAGCGCATCCTGCGTGACCGCAAGCCCACCTTGGGCGCTGACAAAGAGGTGCCCATCATTCATGGTCGCCGCAAGAGCTGGAAACGTCGCGACCTGGACGACAACGGCAACGCAGACAACGGTAACACCGAGCAATAATCTCAACAGACATACTTTCCTTGCTGAAAAGGATTAGCGATGAGTACGCGTGAACATACCAACGAATACTTCAATGGTCGTTCATTCATGGTATTGTGCGCTGTCATGCTCATGGCAGTGACCTTTGTGGCACTGGTTACGGGCATACAGCCGCCAGCGCCCCAGGGTCACGGCATCTTCTTCACCATCAAGGTTCCGCTCATTGCCGACG
The DNA here is from genome assembly GCA_902784675.1 of uncultured Bacteroidales bacterium. Classification (GTDB taxonomy): domain Bacteria; phylum Bacteroidota; class Bacteroidia; order Bacteroidales; family Muribaculaceae; genus Sodaliphilus. Next base: position 25,178 of record CACZVR010000013.1, read on the forward strand.
CCACCTTATCGGCAGTGGTCAACCTGCTGTGCCTGCTGGTGACAGGCGGCACCCTGCTTGCCGTGAACAAGGTGTTCACTTTTGTACGCTCGATGACGCATTTGTGCGTCTCGGCGTTCTTCCTGCTACAATTGGCCAATCCATCAGGTTTGGTCTCGTTTCATGCCGGCACGCTGATGTGCCTGGTCATGGCACTGACACTGACACCGCTGTTCGCGGCCTATCAGGACCGTCATTCGCAACGCAGCATCTTCCTGATTTTCGCACTGGTGGCGGCAGGATGCATGTTCCACTATGGATTTTTGATCTTGATACTCGTTTTTTTGTTGGGTTTCCTTAACCTGGGGGTGCTTAACCTCAAGGGGGTGCTCGCCATGCTTTTCGGACTGGTGACTCCGTTCTGGATTATTCTGGGATTGGGCATCGTCAGCCCCACCGATGCCGTCGCTCCGCAATGGATGGCGCTGCAATGGCCTGCAGTGAATCCGCTTATCATCCTGGCTGCGGTAACTGCCGTGCTGGGCATCGTGCTGGCTGCATTGAACTTGCACACCATCATGAACTACCGCATGCAGACCCGCGTCTATAACGCGTTCTTCATCATCACGCTGGTGCTAGCCGTCATCGGCATGTGCCTGGACCATCAGGACCTCAACGTCTATCTGCCGCTGCTCAACCTCATGGTCGCCGTGCAGGTCGCCCTGGTCCACAGTCTGCGCTCCTCACCCTACCGTTACATCTTCCTGCTCCTGTTCATCGCGGGGTGTGCAGGATTCAGTATCGCTAACCTGATGTTGCCATGAGAATTGTCGTTGACAGCCACATACCCCACATTCAAGGGCTCATCGAGCCTTTCGCCAACGTCGAATACCTTGAGCCCGTTGACATCACCACAAGTGCCGTGCGCGAAGCCGACGCGCTGATTGTGCGCACCCGCACCCGTTGCAATGCCGCACTGCTTGACGGCAGCCGTGTCAAGTTCATCGGCTCGGCGACCATCGGCACCGATCACATCGATCTGGACTACTGCTCCAGCCACGGCATCACCGTGCGCAACGCCCCCGGCTGCAATGCTCCCGCCGTGGCACAATGGGTATTCTGTGCCATTGCCGCCTGGATGCGCCACCACAATATCGCGACCCCTGACGGCCTTACTCTGGGAATCGTCGGCGTCGGCCACATCGGCTCTATCGTTGCCCGCTGGGGCCGGCAATTGGGATTCAATGTCCTGCTCAACGACCCGCCCAGGGAAATGGCGGAGAAAACGGAGAAATGGCGGAGAAAACGGATGGCCTTGGTGAAAATAGGGACGGGTCTTTTGATGACATTTTCTCTCCCCTTGACGAGTTGCAGCGCCAGTGCGACATCATCACGTTCCACACGCCGCTCACCCGCGACGGCCAGTGGCCCACATGGCATCTGTGCGACGAGCATTTCCTTGAAGGCTTGACATGTTGCCGCCTGATTTTGGACGCTGCCCGCGGTCCCATCGCCGACAATGCCGCTCTGCTGCAATGGCACGGCGACATCGGCCTCGACTGCTGGGAAAACGAACCCGACATCTCCCCTGCCCTGCTC
>CACZVR010000014.1 GCA_902784675.1 uncultured Bacteroidales bacterium
CGCCACGGTCACAAGGACTATGCGTTCTATCCCATTGTTATTGCCGATAGCAGGGCACCACGAGATGGTAGATTTATTGAAAGGATTGGTTCTTATAACCCCAACACTAATCCTGCTACCATCAGTTTGAATTTCGAACGTGCACTCTATTGGGTAAACGTAGGTGCAATTCCCACCGACACTGTACGCAACATCCTCTCTCGCGAGGGCGTGATGCTGATGAAGCACCTCCAGGGCGGCGTCAAGAAGGGCGCTTTCACCGAGGAAGAGGCTCAGAAGCGTTTCGAGGCCTGGAAGGCTGAGAAGCAGGCTAAGCTCGACGCTATCCGCAACAAGGTTCGCGACGACAAGAAGGCTGCCGACAAGAAGGCCATCGCCGAGGAGGCTAAAAAGAACGAGGCAAAGGCTGAGGCCGTAGCCAAGAAGAAAGCCGAAATCGCTGCCGCTAAGGCAGAGGCAGAGGCCGAAGCTGCCAAGGCTGCACAGGCCGAGGCTGCCGAAGAGGCTCCCGCCGCTGAAGAGGCACCTGCTACCGAGGCTCCCGCCGAGGAGACTGCTCCCGAAGCATAAAGAACCCCGTTCTTTATTTTAATCAAAAAACATTGGCTCTCAACTCTCATGAGTTCGGGAGCCAATGTTTCTTTTACAGTTACCTAAAGAAGCCGCAATCTAGATGTTATTCAGGATAGACGAGGTTCTCCTCCTTGATATTCTGTAAAACCTCGATGAAATATTTGCGTGCTTCCCATTTTGCCATGGGCAGATTATTGAGCATATAGTTGCCACAGTCATGCGCGTTTGCCCCAGGAATATCACCGTCAAAGTCGGCAATCCAGCTGAAAAGTTCCTGCATCAACGGTACAATGTCATGACTATCAAGGTCACCTTTCAGTAACAGATAATTACCCGTGCAACAGCCCATCGGTCCCCAATAAACCACTTTGTCGCTCCACTGTGGATGGTTGCGCAGATAAGTCGCAGCCAGATGCTCGATTGTGTGAATCGCACTCTGGCTAATGGCCGGTTCTCGGTTAGGCAATTTCATGCGGATGTCAAACGTGGTGACCACATCCCCACCCTCCAAATAATCCTTGCGTGAAACGTAGATGCCACGCAACAGCTTGGTGTGATCAATCTTGAAACTTGCGATTTTTTCCATACCCTTACAGTTTTTTGATCATGTCTTTTACTATAGTGAAGGATTCACGTGGAGCATCAGTCCAGAAGTCCAGATACTGACGCGTGTTGTCATGGCTTGCTCCAGGAGAATCGCTGATAACGCGCAATGCAAGGAACGGCACCTTGCACAGATAGCACACTTGAGCGATCGCTCCGGATTCCATATCTACCGCAAGCGCTTCAGAAAAGTTGTTTTTGATGCGCTTTACACTTTCCATCGTGTCGATGAACTGGTCACCTGAACAAATCAGTCCCTTGTGCAAATTGTCTTGAACTGGGAGCAGTTGAAGTAGACGCTCGGCACCCTCGAAATATAGCGGCAAACCCTGCACCTGTCCCAATTCACTCTCGGGACCGCACCACACATCGTGATAGGCCACACGAGCGCCAGCGACTATATCCATCACACTGACAGTAGAATCAGCGCCACCAGCTACTCCGCTGTTAATGACAAAATCTGGCAAGAATGCATTGATGAGAGTCAGAGTGCCCATGGCGGCATTGACCTTGCCGATTCCACATTGCATGACCATCACGTCGTGCTTCCCCATCTTGCCACGGTGAAACTCGAAGCCGGCCATACGGCTCTCTTCGCTGTCGTTCAACAATGGCAGAAGCAAATCAAGCTCCTTGCGCATCGCCACGATAATACCAATTTTCATTTTCAAAATAAATTATAGCGTTTGTTGGGACAAAATTACTCAATTTTCTTTAATTGAACTATCTTTGTGACATGAAAGAACTGATTGACATCCTGCACAACGAGGGACTTACCCTCGTCATTAAAAGCCGTGACGGCATAATTCACCGCTTTACCCAGCGCGGCGTCAAAGATTTGTTGACATTGGTTCAAGATGCACCAGAACTGCTGAACGAAGCCATGATTGCAGATAAAGCAGTGGGAAAAGCTGCCGCAGCATGTATGGTCATGGGCAGCGTCAACCGAGTCCATGCCGATGTGATGAGTGAACCAGCGTTAGCACTGTTGCAGGCTCATGGGATAACGGCCGAATATGGCCAACTGGTCAATCATATCATCAACCGCGCAGGAACCGGTTGGTGCCCCATGGAACTGTTGAGCCGAGACGTGGATGACCCTGCTGTCATCATCAAAAAGATGCAGGAATTCTTCATAAAAGCTAAAACAGGGAGACCATTTCGGCCTCCCTGACTCTTCATTAAACATCACTAATTTCACTATAGCTGTGTCTTCAGGGTTTCATTGATAGATTCTCGTTTACTCTATAGACACATGAAAGCCTCGTTTTGCTTCAACAAAACGCGATTTTAACACAACATTAACACAATTAATGATTCCTACAGCTCTGCTTCCTTGAGTTTCTCGGCGTTTTCGGCAACGATGAGATGGTCGATGCAGTCTTGAATGTCACCGTCCATGAAGGCTGGCAGATTGTAGATGGTGTAGCCAATGCGATGGTCGGTGATTCTACCTTGCGGATAGTTGTAAGTGCGAATTTTAGCCGAGCGGTCACCCGTTGAGACGAGTGTCTTGCGACGTGAAGCGATATCATCCATATACTTCTGGTGCTCATGGTCATAAATGAACGTGCGCAGTCGAGCCAATGCCCTTTCCTTGTTCTTAGGTTGGTCGCGGGTCTCGGTACACTCGATGAGGATTTCCTGCTGTTCACCAGTGTTAGGGTTGGTCCACATGTAACGCAGTCGCACACCACTGTTCACCTTGTTCACATTCTGGCCACCGGCACCACCACTGCGGAAAGTGTCCCACTTGATTTCGCCCTCGTTGATGTGAACATCAAACGGCTCAGCCTCGGGCAAAACAGCCACACTGGCAGCCGAGGTGTGTACACGGCCCTGGGTCTCGGTCACGGGCACACGCTGAACGCGATGAACACCCGATTCATATTTCAACGTGCCATAGACATTATCGCCCGTGATACTGAACACAATCTCCTTGAAACCGCCCACTGCGCCCTCGCTGCAGCTGGACATCTGCACGTTCCAGCCTTTGGTCTCGCAGTAGCGAGTGTACATGCGCGCCAAATCACCGGCGAACAAGGCTGCTTCGTCACCACCGGTTCCACCACGAATCTCAAGCACTACATTCTTACTGTCCTCGGGATCCTCAGGGATAAGCAGCAACTTGATCTCCTCCTCCATTTTGGGTACTTCGGCCTGATTGGCATCAATCTCCTCGCGTGCCATAGCACGCAGGTCCTCGTCGGTCTCGGTTTCCAGCACAGCTTTTGCCTGTTCAATATCCTCCAACAACTTGCGGTAGCGGTGAGTGGCATTCAGCAGTGTTTCCAGACTCTTGTATTCCTTGGTGAGTTTGATATAGCGTTTCTGGTCGGCAATGACGTTAGGGTCGGTGATGAGTGTGCCGATTTCCTCAAATCGGGCATCCAGTCCGTCAAGGCGCTGTAATAAAGTGTTCTCTGCCATTGTATCGATAGATTTTGGCTGCAAAGGTACTCAAAAAGCCGTTAGCACACGGCATTTTGACTCATCTATTTCACAATCACAATCAAAGGCCCAAGATTTCATATACTCGATTGACCATCGCAAGTCGCTCGATATCGGGGCGAGTCGAGAAGAAAAGGAAAATGAGGTCACGCTCGGGAATCTTGCCTGCATAGATGGTGAAACCGCCGTTATCACCCAAATGATAGACATGAAGGGGCTTGCCTGGAACTTCCTGCACAAAGAAGCCATAGCCATAGCCCGTATGGGGCTGATAGCCATAATTAGCATCGGCGGGAATCTTGATCCAGGGATGGTAAGCATGAAGCTTGCTGGCGGCAGACCATACCTTATTGTCACGCAATGCATGTTCCCAACGCACAAAATCGTTGATTGAGCAATAAAGAGCGCCATCGGCCTTGGTGGCGAAGAAACTCTCCTCACCATAGTCATATTCCAGCCAAACCCCACTGTCATCGCGTTCATAGCCATGTGCCAAATGAGGAATCACCCTGTCAGGCTCAAAGTAGCGACAAGTCTTCATTCCTGCCTTATCAAAGACATTCTGCTGCATATATTCCTCGAAGGGCACACCAGTTACCCGCTCCACAATCTGATAAATGAGTTGGAATGTGGGATTGATATACTCATATTGCTTGCCCGGTTCAAAGTTCAGATGATCCAGTGTCTTCATATAACCCACCGACTCGACATCAGTACTGTAAAGCACAAAGTTGCGGTCGTCGCGTGAACGTGCATCAGGGATGCCCGATGTGTGGCTCAGGATGTGATGCAACCTGATATTCTTGAAGAATGGTGCACGGAACTCAGGAAAGAATTTTGCAAGCGAGTCCTTGAGTGACACTTTTGCTTGCTCGGCAAGTTGCAACAATGCCACAGCCGAAAACTGCTTGGATACCGATGCAATACAGAAATTTGACTCAAACGACACCGGTTCACGGGTCACCATATCGGCCAAGCCAAAGCAGCGGCTGTAGAGCGTGTCACAACCTTGCATGATCAGCACAGCGGCACCTGGCTCATCGGGATGATAAACCGCTGAAAACACCTCGTCGATGCGACGACTCATTTCTTCTCTTGTCATGTCTTGTGAAAACATGGTGGCGAGGACAGCAAACTGCATCACCACAATCAATAAAACTTTTTTCATCATGGGGACAAAATTACATAAAAACGGTGATTTTTATTGCTGAATTCCCAATAAAAACAATGTTTTTATCTACTTTTGCAGAGCTAGTCAATTAATAACATTATTATCCAAAATTGCACAAGTATGAAGAAATTAGTTTTAGTTATGGCCACTGCCATGTTGATGTTGGGTGCTTGTACGACTCAGGAGGGCGAGAAACAAGAAGCCACTACTGACGCGACCGAGAATCAGGCAGCTATCGAGAACATCATGACGCGCACGAGCATCCGCCAATACAAGAATCAGCCCGTGGAACAGGAGAAAATCGACATCATGCTCAAGGCTGCTATGGCAGCCCCGACAGCAGTAAACCTGCAACCGTGGCACTTCATTGTCATCAACGACAAAAAGACCATTGATCTTCTCTCTGGTCAGCAACCCACCAACGCCCCGCTGCTGATTGCCATCTGTGGTGACACCGACAAGACCACCATGCCTGATGGCAAAAGTAAATTGCCCGACTTCTGGGTACAGGATGTATCGGCAGCCACCGAAAATCTGTTACTTGCTGCCCATGCCCAAGGACTGGGCGCCGTGTGGACCGGTTGCTATCCCATCATGGAACGTGTTGCCGAAACCGCCAATGTGCTGAACTGCCCCAAGAACATCATTCCGCTTGCTATAGTGCGCATCGGCTATCCCGACGAGTCACCTGAACCCAAGAACAAGTTCAAAGAGGAGAACATCAGCTACAACAAGTTCGGCGGCAAGAAAGAGTAACACATGCCATTTGGCCACGCCAAAACGAAAAACCGCTTCGTCGTGAAGCGGTTTTTTGTGTCTTAAAACAGGAAGGTGTGATACATTGCCGGGACGTATATGCTGGATGGTGACAAATAGGCTTTAGCCATCTCATAGAACACATAATAGAAACTGAATAATGAGATAGCAATGAATGGCAGCCACCTGCGTTCACGCCACAAAAAATGGATGGTGTAACATACCATCACCAAGAAAACTGTGCGCATGAGTTCACCAGGACGCGTGAGGTACTGTGTAGTGTTAGCAAACAGATTGATGTAGCACATATACAACACCGCAAAACGGAACATTGCCGGAATATAAGGGTCCTGAGAAAACTTACTTCTCATGGCTGGATAATACCACATCATCAACAAGCAAGTGAGCAACGGACACAGACGAGCCGGTCCCATGATATTGCGAAAGGCATACTCCAAATCATTACTCATGAACAGCCTGTAGTAGTGTCCGTAACCCAACAGGTCGGCAAAGCGTCCCAGATGATCAAAAAGCACACGCAGCCACTGCGGGAAACAACCCAAGCCAAAGCACAATGCCAACAGGCCGAAAGGAAGCCAACGGCGATGCTTGGGCATCGGGATGAGCGGCACAAAGTAGAGGGGAATGAACAGGATGCACATGCGATGTATGCCCATAGCCACCAAGGTAACGAGCAAGTAAATCCAAAATTTGCGACGCACGATCAGTTCCACCATCAAAACAAACATTGTCTCGACAATCGCCTGACGGATGAACCCCATCCAGAAGATGTAATAGGGACCAAGGAAGATGCATAGCGCCAGCCAAGGCAACAGCGCCTTGCGATGCCTCATCGCATAGAGCAAGAGTAGAATCTGAATCATCGCCCAGAAGGCGAAATAGATGGAGAAATGAGCCCCAAGATGGGATATAGCGTAAGTCACTAAAGCGAACAGCGGCTCAAAATTTTCTCGCGAATACTCTCCAAGGGACTGCATGCTGAAGTAGTAGCCATAGTACATGTTATAGTCCCAAGACGTGAGCCAGCGCAAGGATGAAACGGTGATGAAAACAAGAGCAATCATCACGATTTCCCAAGACAACAGAGGCAACTCTCCTCCACCCGAATGCAGGCGGTCAGCCTCACGACGGCTCACATGCCATCCCAACCCCGCCGTAACTAGTGCGGTGGCTGTGTAAACGACAAGACTGAAGAGGGCCTCATTCATCGTGGTTACTTGACAAGTGACATGGTAATCGTCAAACCATAATTACTGCTTGACGTCGGATAGGCGCTTGTTGACACAAGCGGGAAATTGTTCTGATAATCAAAGTAGGCTCCTAACGATATGCGCTTGCTCACCACATAGTTGGCAGTGAAATTCATGCTCCAGGTGCGCGTTCCGCTTGTGGGTTGAGCTGTGTTCAACTCAATCTTGCGAATCAATGCTGTGTTATTAGACATCTTGACATTGAGATTGAACGTGAGGTCATTGTTCACATTCTGCTGCTGTGTCTTGAGTTTAAGCACCTTATTGAAGTTGGCAATCTTGTAGCTGCCGCCCAAGGTAAACGACTTGGAAGCAGCTTCCACCAACTGTCCCGCGGCAGAGTTCATCGTGAGCGTCCTCTGGTCATCATACTGGACATTGAGCGTGATGTCGTTTAAGAAGGTTGCAGAGAAGCCAATGAGAGGCGCAAACTTCTCGGTCAACGTGACTGACGAGATGTTATAGGGCGATGTTGGGATGGCGCCGCCCGAAACAGCGTCCTGTGTGAAACCAAGTCCATTACCAATGGTTATCCAATCGGTAAATGAGCTGTATGAGCCAACACTGTAAACACACTGATAAGCGTGGGTGATGTTGAAAGACTTGAACACTCGCTTGAAGAACGGGATGCGCATCAAGCCATCATAGGTAATACGCCAGTTGGGCAAAATCTCCTTCAATGACGGGAATGGATTGAGACTTGCCTTTGATGCATCCTTTCCTGAGTAGGCTGCGAGGAACGCAGGAATGAGCACATCACTGCTGGATGGGTTGATGGCTCCATTCTCAAGGCTGTAGGTGTTTCCTCCTAATCCAATTTCATGCAAGAAACCACGATCGGGATAGGTTGTTCCCATATACTGTTGCTGCAAGCGCTCAGCGACAATGGGGATATTCTCCAAGAACTTGTCAAAAACGGCACTGCGATAATTGTCGTTGGGATCAAAGCCCTTGAGCGCCGTGGCGATTGCCATGTGAGTTTTGGTGTAACTACCGCCGTAGGTAATGATCGGGTCGGCATACATGAACTGGATCTGGCTGGTGCGATTATCCGTCCTGTTACCGGTCAAAGTGATTTTGAGGCCGGCGATAGGCTCAAGTTGCACCTCGGCACTAAACTCATTGGTGCGCGCATAAATTGCTGGTGTTGTCTGCCTCTTGTCACCCTTGAGCCATCCTTGATCCAAGGCCTTCTGAATGTAGGATTGGCCCGCGAAACCGAAGGCAAAGTCCAAACCAGGAGCCAAGATATCATAGTCGTTAGTCTGACCGAAAGCATCACCAATCTCGGGAATGAACTGCGGCACATTGAGCGAAGTCGTGTTCTTCAATCGCAGATTGACACTGCGGACACTCATGAGCAGACGGGTGGTATACTCAGCCGCCTCAGTGAAGAAGTTATGTCTCTCGGCTTTCTGCACCTCGGTGATAGTGAACTTGAGATTCTCTTCACCAAGTGTGGAAATGGTCACATTATCTTTGTCCTTGACCTTGTACTCGACCTTGAATGGCTTATCATCGCTGGTGGTCGCCGAAACCTTTACGTTTTTGGTTCCCATCTTGTGATTGATGACAATTGCCGAGTCAGGACTCAACTTAATGGTTCGCGAGAACTTCTTGGGTTTCTCCTTCTTTTCAGGCCTCTTGCGCTGAGTGCTCTTGCTGGAGAAACGTTCTTCCACCTTCTTGAGATAAGGTATTTTGGTATAGAACTGATCCAGGCTCAAACGCCCGTCAAGAGACCTCGTCGTTTGGTTAGCGATGGTGTTACCCGATGATTCGGTACCGATGACAGTACCACGATCCCAACGATAAACGGAATTATAGGTAGCGTTGGCGGTAATCCAACTCAAGATGGGAATCTGATTGAACGGAGCCTTATAAGAGACATTGAACGTCTGGTTATAGGCCCAAGGCGTACCCAAATCTTTGATAGACATCATCACCGAGTCGCGCCAGTTGCGATATTCATCAGGGAGGAGTTTACGGTTCACTTGGCCCACGGGTTCAAGGATGTGAGCAGTTGTATTACTGTTAAATGAAGCCGTGAGAGACTTGGTGAAAGCCCATGATATTGCAAACTGTCTGTCCCACAAGAAATTCTTGCTGACCGATACTGGCAGACTAATGTTAAGTCCAGTCTCATTGCGGGTCTGCTGCTCATAATAGTAGCGCGAGATGTTAGTGCTGAAAGACACATTGCTGGGCAGCCATCTCAATTCCCAATCGTGGAAAAACTTCATGTCCTTGTTCTTCTCGTCAATAAAGGACGAGAAGGGTTTGAAAGGCTTGGCATAAGGAGTCCAACTATACTGCAGGCTACCACGATAGTCATTGGTATTCTCATACAGATTATCGGGATCATTCAAGTGCTGTTTGTTAAACGAATAACTGAATGAGAAGTTTGCGGGATCCCAAGGCATGGGATCCTTCATGGTCTTCACATCAAACTTGAGGCCTGAAATCGAGAAGTTGCTTGCAGTGCGTTGAGTGACAGCATAGTTCATGATACTGTCCTTTTGCTGCTTTGTCTCACAGATTTCCACAGCCTCGTCAAGTTCAACGTCCTGATCCAAAGGATTATACTTCGGTGTCGTTCTCTCGTTACTGTAGGAATAGTAAATTGGTGCATGCAGTTTGACCTTCTCGGGAACGAAGCGTCCCAAGTCGGACTGGACAGCGACATTGTACTGATCGTAATTATCCAGACGACGATTAGAGAGGCTCTGATCCACCGACCCAAAGCCCTCGGTCTCCTTGTGGAAGCCGACATTGACCGTAGCAACATCACTCATGTTCAGGGTCATGGATGCTTTTGCAGCCCAACCGCCCTCGCTATCAAAGTCGGTTACCCTCAATTCATCCACCCAAATAACACAACTCTTGGTTGTGGGTGAGTTGTTGCGCACACCGATGAGGATGACACGCACCTTGCTCAATGACGGGTTACCGACCACATAGACCTTGTTATTGGGATGATCGTTATCTACATCCTGATAACGGATAGAGTAGCCCACATCGGCCACACCAGCCATCTTGTCGGCGTTACGGTTCTTCTTTGCATTGACCAAGACATCCAGATTGATGTCGAGCATGTTCTCCTCGGGCCATACTTTTTTGCGGTCAGTAGTACTGTTCGTGCTATAGCGGCCAGGCTGGGTCAACGACAAGGGAATCTCGTACTCATAGTAGTTGTTCTTCACATCAGAGCCGAGACGGACGAACAGCGAGACTTCGCCGTTGCGGAGGTTTGTCTCGTTATTGATGGTTGCCTCGTTGTGGACGAACATCTGGAGACGCTTATAGGTGCGCAGGTCCAAATCGGTATTGCGATAGACACCACGTGCGTCACCGGCATCAAGATTGTCGATGGTGAGCTGCATGGACTGCTCATTGAGCTGGGTGATCTGTGACTGACCACTGTCAATGATTCGCGACACACCAGGAGGCAAAACGTAGTTGACCGGCTCACGAGAGGCGTTTTCTTCGATGTTTACGGTATTGATGCTGATGGAACCATTAGCGGGTTGATCACCACGCATGTTGAGGTTATACTTGTAGTTGCGCCACTCACCACGCACAAGCTCGAGGGAAGCGAAACGCAAGTGAGTCGTTCCTTTGAATCCCGTCATGAACATGCGCATGAAGCGGATGGTGGAAAAATCCTGGATAGAGCCCACCTTCTTCCCATCAGACAAAGGAATGGTGAACTGATACCATGTTGCCGGCTGGGTCTGACCATTGCGTGTGTGAACATTGGCCACCTGCTTGTCGGTGATGTAATTCATTCCCACCTTCAATGAATCGGGGTGAATCGCAACACGGTACTGGAAATAACGTTCATACTCATTCAGCGTGTTATCCTGATTGATGTCCTCAACATCAGGTGTCGAACGCGAACTCTGGTACTGCGAATCCTTGGCTTCACCCTGCGAGAGGGAGTTGCCTTCGGTGCCATTGAAATGTTTATATCGCTCGTTGATGGTGAACTTCTTTGAGTCATAGTAGTTGTTGCGGTAAAACGCGTAATCGTCGGATGCAGGATCGTTGAAGGGTGAGAACGGGTCTTCACTCATCTCGGCCACCGTTGATGGCGATAACACCATACTCAACTCTTTCAAGAAATTAGCGTAGGTTTGATGCTTTAACTCCAAACTGTCGGACATTCCGTTCAAACCCACATCCTGCAAAATGCGCGCACCGTTGCCGTTGTCAAACGCATAGGTCAATGAAGACTGCGTCGACACCCTACCCCAAATATTGGTAGTGACATAAGTGGTATCACCGTTGATGGGCAAACCGTTCTCATAACTCTTGAGTCCATCCTTGAGGATATCCTCGCTCACCTCACCCAAGTTGAAGTAGAGCGAACCACCATCCCTGTTGTTCAATTCCTCGTCCATGAATGGATCCAGCATCCAGAACTGAATGTACTCGATGTTGGATTGCTCAAAGTTGGTGTTATCGATTTTGCGCATGATACCACCCCACCGATCCTCAGGATTTAACAGATAACCATCTTGATCTACATTCAAGTCCAAGTTATAGGGGCCGCGTTCGCGAGGATAGAATGAGAGGTTGAGCGTCTGAATCACTGAAGATTCACCATAATTGAGCTCACGACCAGGGAACACCTCGCTGAAGGCCACTTCACGAGCATAAGGATAGGACAAAGCCTCCAGGTCATTCTTGATGTAACCAGGAGCATAGGACGAACCGCGCTGCGTGAACAGGCGGTCAATATAGTACCACGAGAGCAATGCCCTGTTCTTGCCGTAGCTGATATCATTGTTCGCAGCCTCAGGGAACAATGATGTTGGAGTTGAAGACAGCGCCCATGCGAACGGTGCCTTCACATCGATACCCGACTGCGTTGACTCAAAGTCGTCAATATAGGAGCTACCTGAATTGGAACCTGTTTTTGCCTGATGGGGCACCAATTGAGCGAACTCGCCAAGGAAGGTCACGCTCGACGGAGCAACTGCATTAACCGTCGGTATCTTATTGAGCAGATTGGTGAGCCACATGAACTGACTGTTATAGGAGACATTTGCACCCCAAATCGTGTTATTGACCAACTCACTGCCAATGGCGACCTTATCACCGATGGCTTTTTCACCATAATGCATCACAGTGGCCCCGACATGGAAATTCTTGTTGAATGCATAATCCAGATCAAGACCCAACAGCGTCTTGCGTTGCATATTGAACGTCGACTGATTCTCGAGCGAAACACTGATGTTAGTACCTGCATCAATAATGCTCTGGTTGGTAATCGTCACTGTACCCATGGTGTAGTCGACGGTGTAATCACTGTTCTCTGTCAGTTGGACACCTCCGGCTGTAACGACAACCGACCCCCTTGCGACATTGGTAGCATTCAGCCTAATGACACTGCCCGAACTGGACTGATATTCACCTGCCAGAACAAACTTGTTTTTGTCACTGAATTGTTGTGCAACGATGAGCGTGGAGTCATACAACTCGGTATAAATGTAGTTCTTTGCTATTTCATCATCGTTGAATTTCTTGCGCAGATGTTCACCGAAGGGCTCGACTACAGGGAAAATGATCTTACCCGTTGAAGATTGTACAGTAAGGCCTTCCAAATAGTCAAACTTACCGTCAATATTTGGCTCCTGGTTAGCATCCAAGCGGTCGAGATTCATCACCTGCAACAACTGCACACCATTCACGTCTTTGTTTCCCGCAGGTATATAGGTGAGTTCATTACCCGTGGTATCACTCAGATACTTAATATTAAGCTTGAAGTTATTGCGTTGAATCTGATATGCACCCAAAGCGTAAACATTCTTCATCGCAAGGTCCCACATGGGGAAATCGGGTGAAGATGTCGTTCCCTTAAGCATTTTGACATACAACGACTGATCGGCCGATGTAATGTCGGACGAGAACTCGCCCACCTGATAGGTGCGACCCTCATAGGTGTATTCATAGGCCACTGCTAAGATTTCATCACTGGCCAGAGCGGTCTTGAGCATGATGTAACCCAAACTAGGGTTGAGTGTGTACTCAGATGAGGAAAGCAACCGGGCGCTCTCAATCTTCTCGTAGTCTTTACCACCCTCAAAATCATATTCCTTCAATGGCAACAGAGCTGTTGATGACTTGCTCATGTAACGGGCATCTGGATAATTCTCCTTAATCTCGCTCAACAAGTTGTTAGAATTGTTAGCGGGCATACCAGCGCCAGTTCCAATCCAATGGGGATTACAGATGTGGATTTCATCTCCCTCGCCCACATCCATGAAGGCCATGATGTGACGCGACTCGTTGTAGTTGTTTCGCTTATTGGTTATCCACACTTCGATGCGGTTGATTTGCATACCCGAGGATACCACAGGAAAAGTAGAGCACCACTCATCATAATGATCGCGGAAGTAATGGGAAAGGAAAAAGTTACGGTTCTGGTCATACTTGTCAGCTGTGATATAGAATTCACTGGTTTGCGAACCACCCTTACTGCTAACAGTCTGAGTTTCGCTGTTCTGTTGTGAAACCAATGCTGTTGCAGTGAGTTTTCCGAACTGCAGTTTTGTCTTGATACCAAACAACGCTGCACTACCGCGAATGAGCGACGATCCCGTGGTCATACTCACATTACCGGCCTCAATATTCTTGATGATTTCATCTTCTTTACCTTCGTAGGCCAGTTTAAGGTTTTTGGAGTCAAAGTCAAATGTCGCTCCAGTGTTGTAAGACATGTTGAAGCGCATCTTATCACCCACAGTGGCGGTGATATTGGCTTGTATCTTCTGCTGGAAGTCAAAATAAGTTTTCTTGCGTTGTGAGACAGGCAGAGCAGGATTGTTTGTCGAATTGCTCTTCAAGCCCATGTTAATGACCACCGAACCCGTTGTTTTGAGTTGCACGCCACCAGGACCGAACACAGATTCAAGTGGTCCCATGCCGAATTGCATATCCAGGAAATTGAACGGGTCTTTCTCCTGATTCTGTGCACTCTCAGAATTCTTTTGACGGTAATACTCCATCATAGACCTTCTGAAATCGGAATTGCTATACTCATCGGCCGACATGATATAAGGAGTGACTATGTCATAGTCACCCAAACGAGTGTGCACAACATAGCATCCCGTCTCGGGGTCATATTCCACTTCCGAAGTGATATTCGACGGCGTCTTCAAGTCAGCGGCATATTCCCCATTACCCTGTACATCGTCATAGTTTTGGGGAATGGTCGGCTTGACATTATAATGCAGGTCAATCGGTGGCAACTGTTGTTGTTGGACAGACGGACGAGTATCGGGGGGAGGAGGTGGGGGCGGGAATTTACTTGTCACATACTGTGCAAGTATGGGCGCATTGAACAACCCCATCACAATGAGGATGCCAATGATGAATGAAAATATGACTTTTTTTCGGTTCAACATTTTAATCAATCATGTCATCGGAGCCAAAACTCAGTCTGCCATTCAAATGGTCTTCAATCACATCATCTTCAAGGCCTGTTTGATCGCCTGCTCGACAGTCAATGCTGGATGACTGGAAAACAATGACTTAAGTACCTTATTGGAAGCTTGTTGTGAAAAGCCCAACATGACGAGAGCCGCTAATGCTTCGTCAAATGCTTCGTTATCGGCTTGGTCCTTATGTTCTAATAACGGAACATTGACCAGTTTTATTTTATCCTTAAGGTCAACTATTATGCGCTGAGCCGTTTTTCCACCAACTCCTTTAACAGACTTGAACATCGCCACATTGTTGTTAACGATGGCCTGCTCAAATTCATCGACACTCATCGAGGACAACACCATGCGGGCAGTATTAGGCCCAACTCCTGAAACCGAGATGAGTGACATGAAAGCTTCACGCTCACGTTTGGTGGCAAATCCATAGAGCAAATGAGCGTCTTCGCGGATTGCCTCGTAAATGTAAAGCAAAGTAGCGCCTTTCCCTACCCCATTAAGGACCTCAAATGTTGATAGAGAAATGTATATCATGTAGCCCATGCCATGATTGTCTATCACGACGTAAGCGGGATTGAGTTCAGCGATATCGCCTTTGATGTAATCTATCATAAACTATATTGGTTTAGTATTATTCTAATCACTGCATTTATGTCGGCAATTTGGACCTCGGCATCACGGTTCAGGTCTGCACGAACCAGACGAGCCGGATCACGATTGGACGATGGCGCAAGAATCAATTCAACAATCGCCATGACATCGGCTATATTCACTTCACCATCATTGTTCACGTCACCCTCAATAAGTGTGTTATTGATGACGTCATCAATTGCCACTGCCACATTCAACTTGCCATACCCCCAGCGAGACGGGTCACCTGATTCAACATAAACATCTCTCGTTGAGGTGCGTTTAAGCACCTCACGCACATCAGCCACCCCAAGTGACGGGTTCATCTCGAGCATCATTGCAACAGCTCCGGTCACAACCGGTGCCGACATTGAGGTTCCCTGATTTGCGTAATATGGATAACTCGTGCCATCGATGATGACAGGAGTAAAGTAGGAAGATTCGTCAGTTTCCTGATTGAATCGGTTGGCCGAAGAGATAAGCACACAGCCTGGGGCGCAAACGTCAGGTCTGGCAATACCTCGCTCATCAGGGCCAAAAGAAGAGAAAGCAGCAATTTCTCCTATCGGATTACTAGAAAGAACATGTTGCTCGCCCGACACATCGACGTAAGATGTCCGTGAACAATAGGCTCCCACCGAAATGACACTGTCGGTTGTCGCCAAGTCGCTGATAGAACCCGCAGTGATTCCTCCGGTAATTCCCTCAAGCCCAAAAGTATAGAAATAAGCGCTCTTGGTGCACCATCCTGAAAGCATGGTGGGCGATTCGGCTACATATTGAAGTCCCAGCAGATGCCCGGCAGCTACCGAGGTCACATCATAGACCCAATAAGAATGAAAACGGCCGTTGCCTGGCTGTAACCCCCAATCATCAGATCCATTGTCCACAGCACTGGCAAACACCAAATCTCCTGTGTAGAATTGAGCAAAATCATGATCAGTCTCGCTTGATAAGGTGAAAACACTATCAGCAGGCAAAATGTCCATCATGGGCGAAGCATATTCTATCGCTCCTGTCTGACGATTGATCACCACCACTCGCGTGCGGTGAGCTTGAGGGCCATCGCTCCACATGCTCACATAGCCATTGCGCTGCATTCCGCCCCACTGGTTACGCAAGAGTGTTGTCACCGTGTCCTCCGGTACCGATAAAGACGCATGAAAACAAACCGGTGCATTGCCATCATTTCCGGCTGACAACACACAGATGCGACCAGGTCCAGTCAGGGCTTCAAAAACACGGCAGAGAAATGAAGTACCGTCATTAGGCCCATCGTTGGAGCCAATACTCATATTGATCACACAAGGCTTTCCAGCTCTAGCAGCATAATCAAAAATATAGGAAACTGCACATGCCACATTGACATCGGTGAGTGCATCCTCGGGCATTCCGCAGGCAACGATATCGCATTTGGTAGCCACACCATGCCATCCATTGTCATGATAACCTCCAGCAGCCGTTCCAGTCGTGTGAGTACCATGCGAGGATGTGAAGCAATCAGCCATCAATCCAGAGATTTGTTCCCTGGTTTCATAACAGCTTCCAGGTAATGTGCGACCACACACAACGGGGGATATTCCACTAGAATCTTCAGGCATATAAACAGCACAAATCCTTGACCGACCATTGTCGTCAAGGAAATTGATGTGGTTGAAATCAATACCCGTGTCAATGACACCCACAATCACGCCTTCACCAAGCAGAGAGACCGGCAAATCACCACTTTGATGAACCGGAAACACATTTGAGAGATAGCGAGCGCTGTCATTGCAAAGGCGAAGGGGTTGAGCCAAAGAGACCTGACGCACTCCACCTATCGAAGCGACTCGCTGAACTCGGTTTACAGGAATCTCGGCCATGACAAAGCCATCAAATACACCCAGCACCTTCACTCCCATATTGCACAAGGCATCAATCACATGGGTGCTCTGCACAGTGATGAAAGCCTTGTAGGAATCGGCAGACCTAGAATTCAGAGTCCCAGCACATCCATCACGATGGGCTAACATTAGTTTAGACCGAGCGTTGAACGCTTCGATCGCCCAAAGTGTTGAAGCGAACAAAATGAGACATGTCACTGTCAGTGAGACCCTCTTCATCAGTCATTTCACAAGATGATAGCGATGATTGCATTGATGTCACTGATGTTCACCTCTCCGTCACCATTGACATCAGCCCTGCGGTGAATGTCACTACTTACAGGCACACCGAGCACAACATTGATTACCGCATTGATGTCACTGATGTTCACCTCTCTATCGCCATTGACATCCCCGCGAATCTCGTCCAGGCGCAAAATGTTACGAATGCCCGCATTGACATCAAGTTTACCAGTTCCCCAACGCGTCTTATTGGCCATGGTGATTTGTGAATCGGTGTAACTGGAGTTCTTGAGAACCTTACGGATATCAGCAGCAGACAATGTGGGATCGGCCTGCAACCACAAGGCAACAGCACCTGTCACCACAGGAGTCGACATGGATGTGCCCAAGTCTGGGCAATAAGGATATTCCACACCATCAACAAATGCCGATGGCTGCCAGTATTCATAATTGGATGGATTTGCGTGGTAGCGGTTTGCCGAAGAGATGATAACACTACCCGGTGCGCACACGTCAGGACGTTGGATTCCGTTTTCGTCGGGGCCATAAGCCGAAAAATAGGAAATCTGCTCGGGAGTACTCAGGTATCGGAAATACAATGATCCATCACGCAGGATGACATATTGTTTAGAATTGTAGGAACCGACTGAGATGCAACTGTCGGTTGTCGCAATGTCATTAATTGATCCTTTTGCTGAACCACCTTCAGCCCAGGAATAGCCATATCGTGAAAAGTAGACATGCTGCGAGCCCCATACCGCAAGTTCGGTAGGCGCAGGAGCATAGTATTGCACACCAATGACATAATTGCCTTCATTGGCGTCCAGTGAACTGATATCAAACAACGAGTACGGAACCCCGTTGGCATCTACCGCACCGGTAATCCTAGCCGAGCCAGTATAATACTGGGCAAGTTGCGGATCCTCATCGCTAGATATCAGACCCTCGGAACCCGCTACGGTGGCACTATATGCACGAGAGCGGTACACAATGCTCCCGTTTCGAGTATCGGCCACAATCAAGCGAGTGTTGAACACTTTCTTATCCTTACTCCATGCACACACTTTACCCATGCGAGTTCTTGAGCCAAAATAGCCACTCAACAATGCGTAAACGGTATCCTGCTTACTTTCGATCACACGGTGCATGCACACGGCGTTATTGCCATCATTGCCTGCCGAGACCACAAACACCATGCCTGGGCCTGACATCTGTTCCATGATGCGAGTGAGGAATGAACTGCCATCATGCATTCCCACATTGGTTCCAAGGCTGATGTTAACCACACATGGTTTATTCTTGCGACGGGCATAGTCATTGATGTAGGTTATGCCATAGGCCACGCGCGCATCGGTCAATTCACTCTCGGGGATACCACACACCACAATATCGGCTTCGGGCGCCATACCATACCACCCGTTTTCACGATAGCTACCGGCAGCAATTCCTGCCACCTGAGTGCCATGGCTTGAAACAGTGTCATCGGTAGTAAGATTCTTGATCAGATCGGGCGTTTCATAACACTTGCCAGGAAGCATAATCCTGTTGATGATGGGAGAATTGCCTTCATCACTATTGTCGAGTGGCATATACACCGCCTTGACACGAGTGTTCCCCTGCTCATCGCACAGGTTAATGTGGTTGAAGTCAAAGCCGCAGTCGATGATGCCGACAATCACGTCCTTTCCAGTATAGGGCATCTCCAAATTGTTGCCCAACTGCACATCATCCACACGAGAATAATAACGCGCCGAATCACTGCAGGTCTCCACGGGCATGGCCCATGAGATGTGCTCCACACCGGGTAATGTGCGAATTGTTGATACTTGGACACCCTCACCAAATTGGGCGACGAGGAAGCCATCGTAACGCGCAGTAATCACAAGCCCTGCTTCACGCAACTGAGTGAGGCTCACAACGTCGTCATCCACTGTGATAAATGCCTCGGGAAGCGCGTTGCTCGAAGTTTGAGCCAAAGCCGACAAATGACACATGAAGCCACATGTGAACACGAAAAGGCATAAAGAAAGTCGCCTTAAAGACTTAATATCAAATAAATTAACCATTGCCTTAAAATTACTATCAAGCTACAAAATTAATAAAAAAATCATTCTGACCACATTATTAAATAATATTTTAATGGTTTTCAAGGCAAATCGACAAAAAAAACGAAAATGACATCTGGTAAGTGGAGCAAAAAAAGAAGTTCGAGCCACCGGGAAACCCAGTCGCTCGAACCATTCATTTATCTTTAACAGGTGAACTAAATCACCAGCCTTTCATTTTACTTCATGCTATTCACATAATTGCGAAGTTGCTCGTTTTCAGGATCATACTCCAGCCATTTCTGGTAGTAGGTCTTGGCAGTTGCCTTGTCACCCTTGGTGAAGTAGTAGGTAGCCAGATAGTTGTAAGCATACTTGAAGTAGCGAGCATAGCTGGCCTTGTCCTCCTTCTTGTCAAGGATTGAGAGCAGTTCGTTGTAGGCAGCCAATGCAGCACCGTTGTTGGTGTCACCCTCACGGAACTTGGCGATTTTTGCCTTCTGGTTAACAATCTGTACATTCTCGGGAACGAGCTTGTCCACCTCGTCAATGTACTTCTGTGACTTAGCAAGCGCGTCAGCAGCAGTTGCTGCGTCAATGCCCTCGGTGCTGGCGATACCCAGATAGTAGTTCGACAGCGTGAACAGGTCGTTTGACTTGTTGTTGCCGCTATCCACCAGACGCTGGTAATACTCGGCAGCTTTTACAAAGTCCTCATTGTCGGCATAGCTGTCACCCATGAAGCGAATCAGGTCCACATTATTGGGGTTGATCTGCAGCGCTTTCTCGTAAGCGGTGATAGCCTCGGCGGGCATGCCGGCATTCTGGAGAGCCTGACCGTAGTCGGTGTAGTCACGAACCTCGTAGTTTGAGCCTTGGGGAACTGCGTTGGCGAAGAAAACCTTACCAGCTTCAACGGCCTCGGCCCACTTCTGAAGCTGCACCAGGTTATAGAGCTGCATGCGCTTCATGTAGAACACCTTGCTGTCGGTGGGGTTCAGCTTGTTCACCAGACTGGTGGCCAAGTCAAGAGACTCCTGATACTTCTCGCCGAAGAACAACAGCTGCACGTAGCGGACCTCGTCCTGGGCAAAGTGGTTGGGGTTCTTGATGTACTTGCCATACTGCTCGGCAGCCTTGGCACCCAGGTTGTCGGCATAGTACTTCTCGGCCAGCTCACGCTGAACAAGAGCCGAGTTGGGCACCTTGGCCTGGAGCTCTTCGAGGCGTCCGATAGCCATTTCGGGAACTACGTTGAAGTAAGTATCGGCATACTTCACATAGGCCTCGATATTGTTGGGATCCTTGTCAAACGCCAGCTCATAGATACCGGCGGCGTTACCCCAATCCTTCTTGTCGGCCTTGGTGTCAGCCTCAAAGATGTAGCTGTCAGGGTCATCGGGATTCCACTTGCGGGCATTCTTGATGCATTTCTCAATATCCTTGGCATAGGTAGTGGGATTGGCATCATAGAAAGCACGAGCGATTTCCACTTCAAGCTTTGCATCCTTCTTGGACAGCTTGCGAGCCTTCTCGAGCAGTGTCTTCACGTCACCACCGTTCTTGAGAGCGATAGCTGCTTGTCCCACATAGTTGTAAGGATTCATGGCATTGGCAGCGATACCTTTCTCAAAGTTGGCAGCAGCATCAGCCACCTTACCCTGGTGCAGAGCAATCTGACCCAGATAGTAGAATGCCTCGGCCTTGTCGGTGCTGGCAGCATTCAGATTGCGCTCCAGCAACTCCTTGGCATTGTCCAATTTGTCAACCTTGTAGTACTCAATACCGTCTTTGTAACCCTGTGCGTTGATCATCAGGGATGCACCCATCAACATGAGTGATGCAAAAAAGAATTTACGTTTCATTGCAGTAACAATTTAATGTTAATATTTATGAGTTAGTTTCGTTTGAATATTCACTTTGCAAATTCTGTGCCAAACTGCTAAATCATTGAACCTCAACATATCTAACAGGTTCAGCAGCGGGCAAAATACCAGTTTGCAGAATAATTTTTTGGCCAATCACGCCTGTCAAGAAGGTAAAGAAACCGTGATCGAGCATTCCGTTATAGGAAGCGTCAATGGCCCAAATGGTGCGCACCAGGGGATATTCACCGCTATTGATGTGAGCCTGATAAGGTTTCACGCCCTGTATTTTATCATCGTCGCGCACAGGCATTACCTTGATGCGGTCGGTGAAGTCGATGACACTCACCTCGTTCTTGTTCTTGAGATCTTCAAATTTTTGCTCAATAGGAACCTCAGCCGACTTCAAGTCGCTGGTAATCCAACTCACCCCGATGAAGCCAATGACATTCTTGTAGGTTTCCACAGCATTGAACACCTCGGCGCTAGAACCACGGGCATATACATTTGGACCGAATTCTTTTCCATTAAGGAATTTATCCTTCATATAGTGAACAACGCCGGTGCCCGAACCATCGAACATCACCTTGATAGTGTCATTCTTGAGTTTAGTGGGGAACACTTCACCCCAACGTTTCACCTTGCCAGTGAAAATATCACGCAAGTCTTCCATCGACAACTCGTCAATGTCATTCTGCTTGTTAACAATCACCGCAATGGCGTCAACAGCAATCATCTTGGTGCGATAGCCACGACCAATCTTCTTGAGACTCTTTTTCTGTTCAGGTGTCAGGTCATGTGAAATAATGATCAGGTCCACCTTGTTGTGAAAAAGCGAATCCAACGCATCATGCTCATTGATATACTCAGGCATGATGCTCGCTTCGGGATACTGATACTCAAACACGGCGATTTCCTGTTCCAGAACACTCTGGAAAGACTCGTCACACATGATTTTGGCAATTCCACGTGTGCTAGTGCTCTTGGGCCTGTGATCACCACATGACACCATGAGCAGCGCCATCAGACCTATCAATAAGATTTTAGTCTTTTTCATTGTTGTTGTCGGATTTATCATAGGTTGAATAACGCTCATCTTCATCTGAGACACGCATCCCGTAGGTGTGCTCTCCCTTGATTTCACGATAGCCACGATAGATGCCGTACAGGCCAAAGACCACTGCAAAAATCCAGCGTATCGTGTTCCACATCGGAGTATTAGGCCAATCCAGCAGGTTGAGCGCCATCATGATCGCAACACCCACATAGACCAGCACCATGAAGAAGCCAAAAAACATCTTCACACTCTGCACCATTCCTGTTTGATTTTTACTCATTATATTAATAGTAGTTGAGTTAATTCTGCCTTTAGACTGCCATTAAGCCAAATGGTTTATAACAATCAAACGACAAAATTAACAATTTATCCTGATTTGCCATGTTAAATTTACAAAAATTGTTGCCACAAGCGGACAAAAAACCTCTTGAAGAAGGCTGTTTGTTTATGCAGAATCAGCATTTCACGGCCAACTGTGCAATTATTTTCACAAAATATATTTTGTGAGAGAAATAAGTTGTAATTTTGCGGCGAATTCAGATTAATCAACGAGATAGATCATTCAAAAGAAATGGCAGAAAAAGCAAAAGTCCAGTTCCGTCAGAGCATTGTCGTCCGTTTCTCGGGTGACAGCGGTGATGGCATGCAGTTAGCTGGCAACATTTTCTCAAACGTGAGTGCGGGCCTCGGTGACCGCATCTCGACATTCCCCGATTATCCCGCCGAAGTGCGCGCACCACAGGGTTCCCTGGGTGGTGTGTCTGGTTTCCAAGTCCACATCGGTCACGGTGTTCACACCCCCGGTGACGAGTGCGATGTCCTCGTGGCAATGAATCCCGCTGCGCTCAAGATGAACGCTCAGTTCCTGCGCAAGGGTGGTGCTGCGATTGTTGATATCGACACCTTCACCCAAGCCGGTCTTGACAAGGCCCTCTACACGACTAATGAACCCTACGAGGAGCTGAACCTCAAGGCCCAAGTCATTGAAGCCCCCATCACCACGATGGTCAAGGAGGCGCTCAAGGACACCGGCATGGACCTGAAGGCACAACTCAAGTGCCGCAACATGTTTGCACTGGGTCTGGTGTGCTGGCTGTTCAACCGCCCCATGGAGGCCCCGTTGAAGTTCCTCAAGGCAAAATTTGCCGAGAAGCCCGACGTGTATGCCGCCAACGAGCTAGTTATCAAGGGAGGTTACAACTATGGCCACAACATTCATGCTACAGTATCGACCTACCGCATCCAGAGCGATGAGGTGCGTCCCGGCACCTATACCGACGTCAGCGGCAACAAGGCCACTGCTTGGGGTCTGATCAAAGCCTCGGAAATGAGCGGACGCCCCTTGTTCCTGGGTTCCTACCCCATCACTCCCGCCACCGACATCCTGCACGAGTTGGCCAAGCGCCGCGACCTGGGCGTGAAAGCCATCCAAATGGAAGACGAGATTGGCGGTATCTGTTCAGCCATTGGCGCCGCCTATGCCGGACATCTGGCTGTAACAACCACCTCGGGCCCCGGTTTGGCGCTCAAGAGCGAGGCTCTGGGACTCGCTGTGATGGCCGAGCTCCCCTTGGTCCTGGTGGATGTGCAGCGTGGCGGTCCCTCAACCGGACTGCCCACCAAGACCGAGCAGACCGACTTGAACCAAGCATTGTACGGCCGCAGTGGTGAGAGCCCTCTCGTGGTGCTTGCGGCAGCATCGCCCACCGACTGCTTCAAGATGGCCTTCCAGGCAGCACGCATTGCCATCGAACACATGACGCCTGTCATCCTGCTCACCGATGCCTTCATCGCCAACGGCTCTTCAGCCTGGCGTATCCCCGAGGAGGGTGAATATCCTGTCATCAAGCCGAACTATGTCCCCGAAGCCTTGAAAGCCACCTGGACACCGTTCATGCGCAATGCCCTGGGCATTCGTTATTGGGCCATCCCCGGCACCCCCGGACTGGAACACGTCGTGGGTGGTCTGGAGAAAGACTACAACCTGGGCGTATTGAGCAATGACCCGATCAATCATGCTCACATGGTCGAGACCCGTCGCATGAAGATTGCCAATGTCGCCAACGACATCCCCGAACTCAAGCTGAAAGGCGATGCCAGTGCCGACACCATCATCCTGGGATGGGGAAGCACCTACGGACACATCCTTGATGCTGTCAACCGCTTGAATGAAGACGGTTTCAGAATCGCGATGACCCACATCCGCTACATCAACCCGTTGCCCAAGAACACAGCTGAGCTCCTGAGCCGCTACAAGACGGTAATTGTCGCCGAGTTGAACACCGGACAACTGGCCAACTATCTGCAGAGCAAGATTCCTAACCTGAACATCTGCCATATTAATAAGGTGCAGGGACAACCGTTCCTTGTTCAGGAAATTGTTGACGGAGTTAAAAACATCATGATGGAGGAGGAATTGTAATGGAACAGAACAATAATAATCAGCCCACGGCTCACAAGCCTCTCGATTACAAGAACAACCAGCCTGTGCGTTGGTGCCCTGGCTGCGGTGACCACGCTGTGCTCAACGTCTTACTCAAAGCAATGGCACAACTGGGTATTCCCCCCGAGAAGACCTGCGTCATTTCGGGCATTGGCTGCAGTTCACGTCTACCCTACTACACCAAAACCTACGCTTTCCATACGATTCATGGCCGTGGCGGCGCTGTTGCAACAGGATTCAAGACAGCAAATCCCGACATGACCGTTTGGCAGATTTCGGGTGACGGTGACTGCCTCGCCATCGGCGGCAACCACTTCATCCATGAGGTGCGCCGCAACGTGGACCTCAACCTGCTGTTGCTGAACAACCGCATCTATGGTCTGACTAAGGGCCAATTCTCACCCACGAGTGCACGCGGTTTCAAGTCCAAATCGTCGCCCTATGGCACAACCGAGGATCCGTTCGTGCCCGCCGAGTTGACCTTCGGCGCTCGCGGCACATTCTTTGCCCGCAGCCTTGACGTGGAGTTGAACATCAGCCAGGAAGTGATGATGGCGGCTGCCGAACACAAAGGCTGTTCGGTGGTTGAGATTCTGCAAAACTGCATGATTTTCAACAACGGCATCCACAGCTATATCACCGACCGCGAGAACCGCCCCGACCGCACCATCCACCTCGTGCACGGCGAGAAGATGATTTTCGGTAAAGACAACAATCGCGGACTCGTTCAGGACGGCTTCGGCCTCAAGGCCGTGACTATCGGCCAGGATGGCTACACCCTCGATGACGTGCTCGTTCATGACGCCCATTGCGAGAGCTCTTTCCTGCACCAGATGCTGGCGATGATGGACGGCACCGATCTGCCCGTTGCACTCGGCGTCATCCGTTCAGTAGAGGCTCCCACCTATGAGACCGCCGTTGCCGAACAGGTTGAGCAGGCCAAAGCTATGCATGGCTTCACATGCTTGGAAGACGTCATCATGGCTGGTGACACCTGGCAAGTGGAATAAATCCATGTAACCAATCACCAATTACATTGGGAAAACTCACGATAAAGTGGAGACGCAAGATTGTATGCGCCTCCACTTTTTTTGCCAGTTTCACTGAAAACTATCTATTCGACGAAGTGCACGGGTGGTAATTCATAGTATTTTGCAACTGTGCAAAAAAGCCAACACAAAGGAGAGGAAATATGCGGTTTTTTTCAAATAATGAGCAATAATTACGCATATTTTGGCGAAAAAATTGTCCATTAAGAAAAGAATAATTATTTTTGCAGAACCTTAAATCAACTTTTATTCATACTATTTTTTCCTAGGGCACCTTCGTTGTGATAACGAAGTGCTTTTAGATGAGAGCCATCACAAAAGTGGAAAAAATCTTGCATTTGTGTCCCAGTTGCAGTAATTTTGCAGATTGAACATAAACCAACCCAAATTGCAATGATACTATCCATGACTGGGTTTGGCAAGGCTGTGAAAGTGTATAACAACAAGAAAATCACTGCCGAGGTCAAATCCTTGAACAGCAAACAACTGGATTTTGGGGTGCGAGTGCCTCAAAACCATCGTGAGATTGAGATGGAACTGCGCAACCAGGTCTCCAAATACCTGATGCGCGGCAAGATAGACCTGTTTGTTTATTGCGAGCCCATTGAGGGCGCCACTTCGGGAACAATCAACATACCCATGCTGCAGCAATACAAGGCCCAAATCGAGGAAATGGCGACACAACTCAACTTGCCGCAACCCCAGGACTGGTACACCACGCTACTGCGCATGCCCGATGCCTTGAAAACCGACGCCAAATCGACTGAAGCCGACGAGGAAGAGCTGAGAATCGTGAAAGAAGTGGTCACCCAAGCCACCCAGCAATTGATTGAGTTCCGTCGTCAAGAAGGCGCCAGATTGGCCACTTTCTTTGAGGAGAAAATCGCCGCTATCCAAGCCTTGCTCAACGAGGTCCCCCGCTTTGAGGAGCCTCGCATCCAAAAGATCAAGGGCCGCATCCTTGACGCGCTTGCCAAAATCAAGGAAGTGGACTACGATAAAAACCGGTTTGAACAGGAACTCATCTATTATATTGAGAAACTCGACATCACCGAAGAGAAAATCCGACTGCAGAACCACTTGAATTATTTCCTGGAGACCCTGCACAGCGATGAGCCCGGTCAGGGCAAGAAGCTGGGCTTTATCAGCCAAGAAATAGGCCGCGAAGTGAACACCATGGGTTCCAAGGCCAACCAAGCCGACCTGCAGAATCTAGTTGTGCGCATGAAGGACCATCTGGAGCAAATCAAGGAGCAAGTGCTCAATGTGCTCTAAGCAGACTACGGTCAAGAAATGCGTAGCATATAGACGACTATTGTCGTGAATATCAAGGAAATCATTATTAACTCATTAAAAATAATGAATATGAAAAAGTATATTTTTATGGCGATTGTCGCCATCGCAGCAGTTTTTAACGCTCATGCCGAACAAGGCGATGTCTCGGCAGCTGCACAGTTTGTCTATGCTTCAAAGCACTCGATGGCAGGGTTGGGCGCTCAATTACAGTATGAGCCCATTTCAAACTGGCGCATCGCTCCCGAATTTATCTATTTCTTTGAAAACGATGGTTGGAGCGGCATCAATGCTAACGTAAATATACATTATGTTATTCCAACGAGCAGCTCATTTGCCATATATCCACTTGTCGGATTCAACTATGGTAATTACGACTCTGAAAACTTTTTTGGCGCCAATGTGGGTTTAGGCGCACAATATCAAATCAAAGAACGTCTGCATTTCTTCACCGAGGAGCGCATCCAAATTATAAAGGATTTCAACCAATCGGTAACATTTTTGGGCCTTAAGTATACTTTTTAGTCTTTAGGTGTTAGTTTTGAATATGGAACAAGGCAAACTGATTATTATCTCGGCTCCGTCGGGGTCGGGGAAATCCACTATCATTGGACGCGTGATGCAGGACGAGTCGTTGCGACTTGCCTTCTCGGTGTCGGCCACTACCCGCCCCCGACGTGGCCAGGAGGAGCATGGCGTGGACTATTACTACTTGACTCTTGAGGAGTTCAAGGAGAAAATAGCCAATGACGAACTGGTGGAGTATCAGGAAGTGTATGAGGGACGCTACTATGGCACGCTCAAGAGCGAGGTGGAGCGCATCACCAACATGGGTAAGAATGTGGTGCTCGACCTGGACGTGCTTGGCGGTGTGAATGTCAAGCAGATGTATGGCGACCGCGCCATCAGTATCTTCATCCAGCCACCCAGTGTGGAAGTGTTGCGTCAACGACTCATCAACCGCGGCACCGACAGCATGGAGGACATCCAGAACCGTGTGGACAAGGCAGAGTTTGAGATCTCAATCGGCCCTCAATTTGACCACACAGTCATTAATGATGACCTTGACAC
>CACZVR010000015.1:0-585 GCA_902784675.1 uncultured Bacteroidales bacterium
ACAAATTTATGCAAACGGAGGAATGATGCGTTGCTTCAACTATGGCTTTGACTATACGCATTGCTATACATCGTGGTTCTATTCGGCAGGTGTCACAGCCTATCTCGGAAAATTCACTTTATTGGCTTTTGCGGACAATGGCTTTCGCTTCTTAGAGGGAGAGACAAAGGGATATAGTGGAGCTTATACAACTTTGCAATGCTCCTACAACTATGGGGACTGGCAATTCTCACTCTCATGGTCAAATCCTTTCATCAATAACTACAAGTCTGCTGAAAGCGAGATACTAAACCGAAATTTTTACAAGCACTTCGTCCAATACAATAGAGATAGTGGCAATAGTGTATCACTTAACGTCTCATGGCGATTAAGCAGAGGTCGAAAACATCAGTCGGTAGATAAAACGATTAATCTAAGAGATTCAGACAATGGAATTATAACCCGATGAGGGGAAGAAATAACTAGTTTCACGAAAGAAATAATTGTCGTCCGAAAATCGTCCGAGTAAATTTATAAAAATAGGGTTATTTGTCTGATAACCAAACAAATAACCCGTTTTCTGCGGAAAGGGAGGGATTCTTTCTC
>CACZVR010000015.1:609-26322 GCA_902784675.1 uncultured Bacteroidales bacterium
GGACTTCTTTTTCATTTTGCGGAAAGGGAGGGATTCGAACCCACGGTACGCAAAGCGTACAACGGTTTTCGAGACCGCCCCGATCGACCACTCCGGCACCTTTCCAGTCAAGCTAATGGGAAATTCTCTCCCAAAAGCGGGTGCAAAGTTATTGCAAATTTTCCACCCGACAAAATATTTTCACAGATTTTTCAGCCCTTCAATGGTTTTGATGGGGTCATCTGCTCCGAAAACGTAACTGCCGGCAACCAGTATATCTGCACCAGCTTCAGCGAGTTGTGCTCCAGTCACGTCGTTCACACCACCGTCAATCTCAATTTCGGCATAGCTGCCGTTGAGTGTGATGAGCTGACGCAACTCACGCACCTTGTTTAGCGTCTGCACGATAAACTTCTGCCCGCCAAATCCCGGGTTGACCGACATGAGAAGTACGAGGTCCACGTCACAAATAATGTCTTTCAACATCGCAACAGGTGTTGCGGGGTTGAGTGATACACCAGCCAACATGCCGGCATCATGAATCTGCTGCACCACACGGTTCAGGTGAATGCAAGCTTCCTGATGAACGGTCATGATGCGGGCGCCGCAGTCTCGCACTTGGGGAATGAACTTCTGTGGCTCGACAATCATCAAGTGCGCGTCAAGGGGTTTCTGGCAAAGTTGCTGAACATGCTTGATGACGGGAAAACCAAACGAGATGTTGGGCACGAACACGCCGTCCATGATATCCAAGTGCAACAGGTCGGCACTGCTACGGTTAATCATGTCAATGTCCTTGGCCAGGTTACCAAAGTCGGCGGACAACAGTGAAGGAGATACTTTCATATGAGTAGTTGTTATGGTTGTAATCAGTTACTTAGCGACTTGGCGTCTTAGCGTGAAGATGACTGTGTGGGTCGTTTCTTGATGGCCTGATAGGCCAGAAAGAGAACGATGAAGATGGCGAGCGCATATCCTGCCCACGACAAGTAGTGGTTATAGTGCTCAAGTTGTTCCAACAATTCCTG
Source organism: uncultured Bacteroidales bacterium (assembly GCA_902784675.1). Lineage (GTDB taxonomy): Bacteria > Bacteroidota > Bacteroidia > Bacteroidales > Muribaculaceae > Sodaliphilus. Next base: position 1,617 of record CACZVR010000015.1, read on the forward strand.
TTCGGGGAAATGCAGGCTGAGCCAATAGCCCAATCCAGCCAACACCACGTTCCAGATGCCAGCACCCAGCGAGGTGAACAGGACGAACGTGCCGAAGTTCATGCGCGAGAGGCCGGCAGGGATGGAGATGAGTTGGCGGATGGCAGGAATCAGGCGACCCAGGAAGGTCGAGATGGCGCCATGACGGTCAAAATAGGCCTCGGCCTTCTGCACTTTCTCGGCATCAATCAGGCACATATGGCCAAAACGGCTGTTGGCAAAGGCATAGACCACAGGTCGCCCGATGAGCAACGACAGCACATAGTTGATGACTGCACCGATGAGTGCGCCCAACGTGGCAATCACAACAATCATGATGATGTTCATGTCGCCATTGCGGGCGGCAAAGTAGGCTGCAGGCGGTATCACCACCTCGCTCGGGAAAGGAATGAACGAACTTTCGATGGCCATCAGCAGCAGGATGGTGCCATAGGTGAGGTGTTCCTTGTACCAGTTGTAAATCGTGACGATGTCGCGCGGCATATACAGCACGATGGCAACCACCACAGCAGCCAGCACGAGCAAAATGATGATCAGTTGTAATGTATCTTTCTTCATATCGATGGCAAAGGTAGTAAAAAGTTATCAGTTTCTAGCCTCTCGTTTCCAGTTGTTGCGCTCATTCGAGCGTCAAGAGCATCTCGCAGTTTTTGCAGTCACAGGTGACCTTGAGCAGCGTATTGCCGGTTTTCAGGTAGAGGTCACGCGGCATTTTAACGGCATTTTTGTCCTTTAGGCAAGCCCCCAACTGGCGCCGCAAGCAATAGCGCGTGTGCATGAGCGGCGTGGTTGGCGTGGCCAGTGCCCCTGCTTCGAGGGCTGGAGTGATGGAGGTGACGCCATGGTCGCGGTAAACGGCCTCGGCAAGGCGGTTGGCGACATTATCGGCGGGTGTTAATGCCGTCACGGGGCACGGAAAGGCTTTGTCTTCTTTGCGACGTTTGTCCTCATGACGGGTAATGCGCTGAGCGCGGTCAAGCAATTCTACGGTCTCGCGGCGCAACTGCGACAGTAACGAAGCGGGAATAAAGACATCGCCCTGCACCTGTGCTTCCTGCAGCCGATAGATAGTGCCCCCCAGTTTGCCCAATTCGGCGATTTGACGGTCACCCTGCGGTTTCGAGGCGGGTTGCAGTTCGCAAGGCATGGTATGTGTCACATGATTTCCTCGTTCGTCATCAAGGGTCAGCACAAGCATGCCTCCCGAGTAGCGCAATTTAGCATTCACACCGATGGTGCGCGTTGCCGATGGCTTGGCCAACACGTCATTAAAGGCCTTGTCGGCTGTGCGGTAAATGAGTGTGCCACGAGGAATGGCAGCGCGTTCGCGCAAGAGGACAGTGCCGCCATCCAGCACTCGGTTGACGCGTGTGCCGGTGAAAGTGCCTTGCGCGTCATAATAGCTCAGACCGTCGCCATTGGCAAGATGTGAGCGGGTGTCGATGGTGAGAGCGTTGCCGTTACAACGCACCACACGCCCAAGCGGCTCTCCTTGAGATTTTGGAGTATCAATAGAGGCGATGTCAGTGCCATCGGCAGGACGCCGCTCATCAAGGAAATAATGAGTAAATCCGCGATTAAAGCTCTTTTCAATCGCAGGCTCAAAAGACAGTTCCATCTGGCCAAATGAGGAGCGCTGGTAGCGTTCCGGCTGACGGACAATGATCTTGTCGATGGCTCGACGATAGTATGCGACCACATTCTTGACATAGGACATGTCCTTGAGGCGGCCTTCAATCTTGAACGAGGTGATGCCAGCCGCCATCATCTGCTCCAATCGGTCATGACGTGCCATGTCGCGCAACGACAGCAAATGTTTCGCCTCGACGAGCGTTCGGCCCTGACCGTCAACCAGGTCATAGGGCAAGCGGCATAACTGGGCGCACTCGCCACGGTTGGCACTGCGGCCTTTCAGCACCTGGCTGATGGCACAACGCCCGCTATAGCTCACGCATAGTGCTCCGTGCACAAATGCCTCGAGCGGCACCGATGTCACACGGCGGATGTCAGCAATCTCTTCTAGTGTGAGTTCGCGCGCCATGACCAACTGTGAAAAGCCCAACGCTTCAAGAAAACGAGCTTTTTCTGGAGTGCGGATGTCGCACTGCGTGCTCGCATGCAGGGGGATGGGCGGCAGGTCCATCCTCAACAAAGCCAAGTCCTGCACAATGAGCGCATCCACACCGATGCGATAGAGGTCATGAATCAGCCGTTCTACCTCATCAAGTTCGTTATCATAGACGAGGGTGTTGACTGTGGCATAAATACGGGCCCCGAATTGATGGGCATAGTCGCATGCCCGGCGCACGTCATCGAGTGTGTTGGTCGCATCGGCACGGGCTCCATGATGTGACGCGCCCATATACACCGCATCGGCACCATGCTGAATGGCAGCGATGGCGATGTCGGCGTCACGAGCGGGCGCCAGCAGTTCTATAAGGGCGGGCTTGGACATTGTTAACAATGAGCTTCTGGAACTCGGGTATCAGATATTTAATGTGAAGGGGTCGGCATCGCGCCAAGCGGGGAATTTCTCGCGGAACTGCGTCAACTGTGCCGGCGACAGTTCGGCCGAGATGAGCGGGCTGTTCATGCGCTGCGCCATGATTTTCCCTTTGAAATCGATCACAAGCGACGAACCCTCGGGGTACTCGACACCTGCAGGGTCGGTGCCACAGCGATTCACGCCGCACACATAGCATTCGTTCTCCATCGCACGCGCGGCCAGTAATGTGCGCCACACCTTCTCGCGCGACTTGGGCCAGTTGGCGATGACAATCAGCAGGTCATAGTTGTTGTTCACGTTGCGGCAGAAAACCGGGAAACGCAGGTCATAGCACACCACCAGCTTGATGTTAAATCCACGGAACCGAACAATGGGTGCTACCGTATGTCCCTGATTAAAGACCTTGTCTTCTCCACCGAATGAGAACAAATGCCGTTTGTCATAGTAGGTCTCGTCGCCGTTGGGCTCAATAAAGAAAGCACGGTTGTAGAGTTGTGCAGCGGTATTGGCAAGGAAACTGCCGATGATGCCCACATGGAACTCGTCGGCAAGTTTACGCAAGATGCGCAAGGTGTCACCACTGTTCCACTCGGCAACAGCAGCCGCCTGATCGCGGTCGCCGGTCATGAAGCCGGTGGTGAAGAGTTCGGGCAGAATGACCAGATCGGTATCCTCGGGCATGTTGCGCAAGTTGCGCTCCAGTTGCTTGATGTTGGCATCGCGGTCGCCCCAGACAATGTCGTCCTCGATGAGAGTGACGCGCAGATTGCGTGAAATCATAACGAGTTAGGAGTTAGAAATTAGAAAAATAGAATTGCGGCACACTTGGGGCTGCAATTCCGGTGAATTCACTCAAGACCAGTGACGAACTTCTCGGGATACTTCCCGTGGAAAGGCTGGAAATAGCGCTTGATGCGCAACAAGTCGGCATCGGGGTCGTCGCTGAGTTCAAACTCACGGTCGATGCACACCACCTTGTCCTTGTAGTCAAAGTAGGCCAACACCAACGGCACACCAGCATCTCGCGCCATGAAAATGGCGCCCTTGTGCCAATTGGGATTGGGACTGCGCGTACCTTCGGGAGTGACGCCGATAGCCAATTTTGGGGTTGTATTGAATGCCTCGACAATCGATTGGGTGAGATTGCCATGCTTGCGGCGATTGACGGGTATACCACCCAGCGCCTTGAGCATGCCTCCCAACGGGAAGAAGAACCAGGTATCCTTCATCAGGAAACCAGCTTTGAGCCCGACGGAGTGTATCGCCAGTTCACCCAGGATGAAATCCCAGTTGCTGGTGTGAGGCGCAATCATGATGACGCACTTGTCGGGCATGTCGAGGTTGACCTTGAAGGTCCACCCCACCCTCTTCAATATCCAGCCAGAGAGGTTCATATTTTGTGTTTAGGTGTATATGAGAGCGTGGTGCAGAGAGCCTTTCTCCACACCACACTGTTCTCACTTTACTTGTTCGACGGCATGAGTTCGTTCATGCGCTTGGCGATATTCTCCACCTCGGCACGGAAATACTCACTCAGTTCCTTCTCACACTGCTTGAAGAAAGCGCGACGTGCCTTGTTATACTCCTTGCGATTGGCAAATTCCTTTACCTTCTTGCCAAAGCGGTTGTTCACGCGGTTCACAGCCTCCTGCTGCAGCAGGGCAGTATCGATGATAACGCTGTCCCACTGCTCGATTTTGCCCTCACCGAATGCTGATTCAGCAAAGATGCACTCACCTGCGATGTCGCCACAGGCCCTCTGGATCGCTTTCTTAATATCTCTCTTGTTTGCCATAATGATGAATTAAATTAAACGAATATCATTAATAATGCGCTAAAGTACAAAAATAATATCACTTCTCGATGCAAACAAGTCAAAAAAAAGCCGAAAACCGCCAAAATCAGCACTTTTAGCATTTTTTCAGAAAAAAAATGCGCAAAAAATTTGCCAATATCAAAATTGGCAGTAACTTTGCACCGCTTTTCTACGGAGATATCGTCTAGTGGTCTAGGACGCCGCCCTCTCACGGCGGAAACCAGGGTTCGAGTCCCTGTTTCTCTACCAGCAAAGCCTTCACCCGATTGAGCGAGGGCTTTAATTATCGACGGAGATATCGTCTAGTGGTCTAGGACGCCGCCCTCTCACGGCGGAAACCAGGGTTCGAGTCCCTGTTTCTCTACCAACAGAAGCCTTCACCTTAATGGTGGAGGTTTTTGTTTTATACTCCTCTTGGAGATGAACGGTCAGAGTTTGCGGCAAATGTAAAGCAGGTGATTGCCGTCGGCTGTTGTGGTGCCAAAGATGTAAGTGTCTCCCCCATCCTGCAAGCGCAAACGCTGGCGCAACTGCTGCGCGGTCATCGGGAAGTTGCGCACTGCGACATTGGCACGGGTGATACCACTCAAGGCACGCCCCAATTCCTTTTTGTTCATGGATGTGACTGCGCTGACCTTGAAGCGACGGCCCGGGAAATCCTCGACATCATCATGGGACACGAACAAGTGACTGTCAACGGCCAAAGCGGCTACAGGATAGCGTCGTGTGAGTACACCAAAGCAGCCTGCCTTCATCACCGAGGCATTGGGCTCAAACAGATAGACGGCCACCTCACTGCGTGCCAAGACGAGGCCTTCGTCTCCATCCGACGACGAGAAAACGAGTGACTGTTCATCGTTCACACAATGGACGACTGGGTCACCTTGATAATCAGCACTCATGAGGACAAGCAGTTCCTTGCACTCGTTGGCCACACTCACGATATGAACTTCGGCAACACACTCGCCCAGATCACTTACCGTCTTATGCCAATCGAGCATGGGCGACAGCTTGACCAGAACGTGGTGCGCCACCTCCAAGAGCCGATTCTTCATCGCCAACACATCGGGAGTGCAATCGGCGATGGCATAGGTGCGGCCGCAGTTATTGTCACGACGGGCTGGGTCAAGGTAAATAAGGGTTGAGGAGGGCTCGCAGTCTAATCCCTTCAAGACATTCTCGGCCTCATCATGAACAACCCGAACATGTTTCAACCCCAATTTTTCAAAATTATGCCTCGCTGTCTCGCACAAGTGCTCTTGCCGCTCGACATAGCAGGCCTGCTCAAAGTGGCGCGCCATGAAAGCGAAGTCCACCCCGAAGCCACCCGTGAGGTCAATCAGCGTCCTGCGGCATGATTTTGGCAAATCTTCCACAATCGCACATTTATATAATGCCGTCTGCTCACTGCTGCATTGTTCCATCGACAGGTGAGGCGGATAGACGATACCATCGGTCGCTGCCCACGACGGCAGTTTGCGACGCGCCGTCTGCCTGCCTTGGATCTGGTCCAGCGCCCATGGCAAGTCAACATCGCCGTCACGCCGTGCCTGCAACGCCAACGCACGCACATCGTCATCACAGTGCTCTCTCACAAATGCTATGGTAGCCTCGTTCTTCATTTTAGCTGCAAAATTACACAGAATCTCAAAAAAATGATGTAACTTTGCCGTCAAACAAACAAAAAACGTAATCAAAATGGAAAGTAAAGCCACTACCGTAAGATTGTATTCGCTGGGTTGGCGCGAAATGCGCACCTATATGTTCGCCTTGTTGTTCATTGCCGGCAACATTGTGCTGCCGCAGTTGTGCCACCTGTTTCCACAGGGCGGCCTCATCCTGCTGCCCATATACTTCTTCACGCTCATCGCGGCCTACAAATTCGGCTTCCGCGTGGGTCTGTTGACCGCCGTGCTATCGCCGCTGGTGAACTCGGCATTGTTCGGCATGCCTCCTGCAGCCGCACTGCCCATCATCATGATCAAGAGCGTGCTGCTGGCTGGGGCCGCCGCTTGGATGGCAAATCGCAGCAAGGGCGCATCGCTGTTGGCTCTCATCGGCGTAGTTCTCGCCTATCAACTCTGCGGCGGACTCATCGAGTGGGCCATGACCGGCAGTCTGGCCAGCGCATTGCAAGACTGGAAACTGGGTTATCCCGGCATGATCTTCCAGGCCGTGGGCGGCTGGCTGGTCATTAACCACCTGTTGCGCAAATAATCGGTCCATCCTCGATAATGGCAGCAGCACAAGCGCTGTCATGCACTTCAATAATAGAGGCGGTTCCTCAACCACGAGAGAGAATGTGGTGATTGAGGAACCGTCACTGTTCACATTGGGGGGCGTCAGAACACCCGATTCACGACAACCACGAGTGTGATCACAACGAGCAACGCGAGCCACACCATCCACATGCGATGGTACTTCTTATAGAGTGGGACGGGCAGCAGGCTCAGCACTGTAGCGGCAAGGGCATACAACGTTGCAACTGATATGGAACTGGCCAAGGTGTAATTCATGCCATCCATGCCAAAGCACACATCAAAGCACCACAGGACCGACAGCATCGAGCCTTTGCAAATACGCTGAACCGTGCTATTGACCGACTGCCGGTTACGTCTCAAATAATAAGCAGCAAGCACAAAGGCCAACACAATCGCCACTGACAGGTATGCCACAATGGTCAAAATCTTGCGTTCACCGGCATCAAACTCAACTTCAGCTAACGTTAAAATCACGGTCACAGTCAATGCACCGACGATTACAAATCCTATTAGCGCTGACGCCAGCAAGCGTGAGATGGTCGATTTCCACGACAAGCCATAAAATTGACGGAAATCCAGACAGAACAGAAAGACAACCAGCCAACCATGGATGAATCGCAAGACCGTAACAATTGACAGGAATCCTGATGCTATGGGATGAACCGCACCTGTTGATGACGTGGTTCCATGAGTTTCAACATATAAGCTTAAACTGTCGAGCAAATATACAGGTATCCAGCACAACAATACCTGAGATATCACAAAAACGAGAAAAATATAGGTCTCGATCATGTTGTAACCACCGACATTGCGAAACGTGACCTTCATGCAGACGACCATAATAACCCCCAGGAACAAGCACTCATACAAGAGGTTATTGGACAAGAACTTGGCAAACCAGACACCGGCCTCGGCCAGAGTCAGCAAGAAACCGCTCAGGTGCAAACCGTCAATGTTGGCATTGGCAATTCTGGAGAAATAGGAGTAAATCTCAACACCCGGCAAGAGGCTCATAAACAGGGTGAACACACCCATGAGTGCCAGCAGCTTGAATGGAGGAAAATAGTATTGGCGCTGACCGTGGACATAGTCTCGCACCATATACCCCGGACGCAAGAACAGGTCACGCAACGTGCGGAACATGGGGCGATTGCCCAATCCCCAGATGTCCAGGAAATTAAGTATCGCTTGTCGCCAGGTGAAACGGCTCCAAACGCCATTCTGGCCACATTGCGGACACACGCGCCCGTGGTAGACCGTTGAGCAGTTGGGGCACGTGCGCCGGGTCTCATCACGCTCAATGGCGATGACAGGTCGTTGCTGCTGGCGATGGTTCCAACGCAGGTCAGCAGCCCTGAGATTGCGCTGCCACGTGTTCTTTTTCACGGGCTTTACCGCCTTGAGCTTGCGGGGTCGGGTGATTTTTATCTTAACCTTAGCGACCACGGGTTTTAATCTCGCTGTCAGCTTCATGGCGCAAAAGTAACAAAAAATCCCACACCGCGACTACTGGTGAGGGAATTTTTACTCAAGTTTCTACAGTAGCTGCGCCACCGTAGAAACTTGAGGATTACGGAGTATAGAGAACGGATAACGGACTGCCCAATTGGGTCGATGATATAGAAATGCTGAAAAGTCATCTTTACTAATCCCTGCTCACTACTCTCTAATCTTCAAGTTCTGAAGTGACTTCAGAACTTGAGTTTTTACATTGACGGTGATGAATGCACCGTTATCCAGTGACTGCGACTGCTGTCAGAACATCTTGTCGGGATAAACGCCTGTGGCATGCAGCTCAGCGAACTTGTCAACCACACCCTGACGGTCGGCAGCATAGGTCACGCCAAACCACTTGCTCTCGGTAGTGAGAACCTTGACCTGGGCTGTGCCGGCACTCACCATGTTGTTGACCACCGTGGGGATGAAGAACTCGGCTTTGGGCTTGTCGAGGTTCTCCTTGAGGAACTCGACGAAGCATTTCTCGCTGTGCTCGAAGTAGTCGGGGGTAAATCCCCAGAAGTTCATTGACACGGGAGTCTCGAATGCCAAGTGCTGCACATGGCCGTTCTCGTCGGTGAAAGTGATGTTGTGATCAGCATCATAGCCGATGTCAGTGCGTTCAACCACACCGGTGAGCAGACCGTCGCGGGTCTCACACACACCACGTGCCACGGTGCCGCTCTCACTCATAGTGTTACCCACCTTGAAGCCTACCATGCTGTAATGGCCCTTGCTGTCCTCGGGCAGTGACGACAATTCATTGGCCATGACCTCAAAGCTGTTGCGGCCATAGTAATCGTCGGCGTTGATGATGGCAAACGGCTCATTGATGACGTTTTTGCCCATCAGCAAAGCATGGTTTGTACCCCACGGTTTCACGCGCTCCTCGGGGCATGCAAAGCCCTCGGGTAGGTCATTCAAGCCTTGGAAGACGAGCTCTACAGGGATGTGTCCCTCATATTTAGATAAGATTTTCTCGCGGAAGTCGGCCTCGAAGTCCTTGCGGATCACAAAGACCACCTTGCCGAAGCCGCTCTTGATAGCGTCATAAATCGAATAGTCCATGATGGTCTCGCCGTGAGGGCCCAGACCGTCAAGCTGCTTGAGGCCGCCATAACGGCTACCCATGCCAGCAGCAAGCACAAATAATGTCGGTTTCATTTTTAAGTTGTATGTTTTTTTAGTTCTAAATTGTAAGTACAATTACTAAAGCCTAACACCTAAAGCCTAAAGCCTAATCCACTGTCTTGAAGTCAAAAATGATAGTACGGCGATACTCCTCATCGGGACGCAGCAACTGTGACGGGAAATTGTCGTGGTTGGGCGCATCAGGCATTCCCTGGCACTCGATGGCCACGCCGTCATAGTCATGATACTGCTTGCCGCTCTTGCTCAAGGGGCATCCCCCGAGCCAGTTGCCGGAATAGACCTGTATCGCAGGCTGATCGGTGCTGACTTCCACCAGTCGGCCCGACAACTCGTCACATAAAACGGCAGCCAGATGCAGGTCTCCGTCCTCATAGCCATCGATAACCCAGCAGTTATCGTAGCCCTTGCCATAGTTCAAAGCGGGGAAATCCTGCTTGATATCCTTGCCGACCACCTTGGGCTGCGTGAAGTCCATCGGCGTGCCTTCGACGGGTGCCATCTCGCCACTGGGGATGAGAGTGTCGTCAGTGGGCAGGTAGCGCGAGCAGTTGAGCTGCAGCACTTGATTGAGGGCGGTTCCTTCCCTATCCTCGCCAGCCATGTTGAAATAGGCGTGGTTAGTGAGGTTCACCACGGTGGGAGCATCGGTCACGGCTCCGAGTTCGATCTTGAGCACATTGTCATCGCTCCAGGTATAGGCAATGCGGACTGTGAGGTTTCCAGGATAGTTCTCGTCACCGTCAGGGCTCTCAAGCGAGAATACGACTGTATCACCGTCCATCTCGCAGTCCCAAATTTTATTGGAAAAGTTCTCAGGACCACCATGCAAGTGGTTGGGACCGTTGTTGATGTTCAACTGATAGACCTTGCCGTCGATATCGAGATGGCCTTTGCAGATGCGGTTAGCATAGCGGCCGGGCACCTTGCCGGCGCAAGGACCGTCATAGAAATAGTCGGCCACGTCCTTGTAGCCCAGCACCACGTCGGCCAATTTGCCGTCACGGTCGGGAACTCTGATTTCGAGGATTCCAGCGCCCAGCGACGAGAGCTTCACGCTCGCACCGCTGGCATTGATGAGTTCATAGGTGGTGACTTCGCCACGCTCGGTCTCATGGGTGTCGATGCGGATGCTCTTCATCTCAGTCTTCCACCTTGTGAGCACCGTCGCTGATGATCACGTTGATCACCTCGGGCTCGTGTCCGTATTTTGCATTGAATTTCTCCTTGGCAAAGGCGATGAAGTGATCATAGCGATCCTCCTTCACCAGGTTGATGGTGCAGCCGCCAAAGCCACCACCCATGATGCGCGAACCAGTCACACCGCACTCGCGGGCCACGTCGTTGAGGTAGTCCAGCTCCTCGCAGCTCACCTCATAGTCGCGTGACAGTCCGTCATGGGTCTCAAACATGCAACGTCCCACGGTCTCGTAGTCGCCACGTTCCAGGGCATCGCACACGTCGAGCACGCGCTGCTTCTCACCGATGACAAAGCGGGCACGGCGATAGTCCTCGTCGCTGACCTTGTCACGCACGTCGGCAAGCATGGTATAAGTGGCATCGCGCAGGGTCTCCACACCCAGGGTGGCAGCCACGCGTTCGCATGACTCGCGGCGCTTGTTGTAGGGCGAATCCACCAGTTCGTGTTTTACCTTGCTGTTGAGCAGCACGAGCTTATAACCCTCGGGATGGAAGGGGAAGTACTCATGCTCGAGCGAGCGGCAGTCAAGACGCATCAGGCAGTCCTTCTTGCCGAACACGCTGGCAAACTGGTCCATGATACCGCAATTCACACCGCAGTAGTTGTGCTCGGTGCTCTGACCGATCTTGGCGAGTTCAAACTTGTCGATCTTGTTGTCATTGAACAGGTCGTTCAAGGCAAAGGCAAAACAAGACTCCAATGCTGCCGACGACGACAGTCCTGCGCCCAGGGGCACATTGCCGGCAAACACGGTATCAAAGCCCTTCACTGTGCCACCACGCTTGATGGTCTCGCGGCACACACCGAAGATGTAGCGTGCCCACTGCTCCTGAGGAGCATCCTCCTCATTGAGACCGAACTCACAGTAAGCGTCCATGTCCATACTGTAAACGCGCACCTTGGCAGTGCCGTTGATATTGATTGCAGCCATGATGTACTTGTCAATGGCTCCAGGGAACACAAATCCGCCATTATAGTCGGTGTGTTCGCCGATGAGGTTAATACGACCGGCCGATGCATAGATGACGCTATCGGTACCGAAACGCTGCTTGAATTGCGCTTGAATCTGTTCTTTCATTGTTATAGATGAATTTATTAATGTTGATTAGTGTTTATCTGCTATAGGAATTGAGCGTCCGCAACGCCACAGGAATCTACCACGTCGATAATTCCAATTCAGTTTTGGGAAACGAATCAAAACTTCTTGTTGAAGATGCTTTGATCGTTGATAATACGCTCCAAATTCTCCAGATTGATGTGACCGTTAATGACAACCATCGCATCGCTCAAATCACTAGCATTTGCGATAACAATTTCGCTCAGATACTGACCGTCGCGGCGCACGAGCACCGTCCTTTGCTCACCGTAGCCCTGTTGCGTGGTGATGATTTCCTCATAGGAACGGTTCTTGTAAAGATTCTGGATGTTTTTGCGGAATTTATCGCGAACACCGGGACTGCACTTGCTCAAATCCAGCAGTTTCACCGATGTGATGCCCAAGCCAGCCTCGGACAAAGTGGGTGATATCAAGCGGCCAAGCCCCAGCAAGCCACTGCCCACGTTGAAGTATTCCGCATGTCTGTTGTCACGCATGTCGTTAATGATATCATCGGCATTGTGGATCATCATGCCGCATGACATAACCAGCAATGACAACAACGCCAATATCACTGATCTCATTCTTTTGTTCATAATTTTTCCTCAATTAAAAAGTTAAATTTATTGATGACAAAGGTATAAAAAATGTGCGATGATACTCTTTTTCTTATATTAAAAATTCCCAAAAAACCAGTTTTACCCGCACTTTTTTAGCAGAAATCCAACAATGAGCCTTTCTGAACAGCAAAATGATGCTCAAGAGAGCACTTCTGCAACTTCTTTATCATCAAATCAACGTTTTATGTCGCGAATAATAGGAGAAGAACAAATTATTTATTACTTTTGCACCCAAAAAATAAGAGAAATCACCATATCATCAAATAATTATTAAAAAATGGCTAACATCAACGATTTTAATTTTGCCGGACTGAAGGCAATCGTGCGCGTTGACTTTAACGTGCCCCTGAATGACAAAGGAGAAATTACCGACGATACCCGCATTCGCGGAGCGGTGCCCACATTAAAGAAAATCCTCGATGACGGTGGTGCTCTCATCATCATGTCACACATGGGCAAGCCCAAGGGCAAGATCAACCACAAACTGTCACTGAACCAGATCTCTAGCGCCGTGGCAGCCGCTCTGGAGCGCCCCATTCAGTTCGCACAGGACAGCGCCGAGGCCAAAGCTCAGGCCGATGCCCTGCAACCCGGCGAAGTGCTGTTGCTCGAGAACTTGCGTTTCCACCCCGAGGAGGAAGGCAAGCCCGTGGGCATTGAGAAGGATGATCCCAACTACGACGCTGCCAAGAAGGAGATGAAGGCCCGTCAAACCGAGTTCGCCAAGACGCTGGCCAGCTATGCCGACGTGTATGTGAATGACGCCTTCGGCACAGCTCACCGCCGTCACGCTTCGACTGCTGTCATCGCCGATTTCTTTGACGCCGACCACAAGATGCTGGGTATGCTCATGGAGAAGGAGGTAACCGCCATCAACAACGTGATGAAGAACGCTCAGCATCCCTTCACCGCCATCATCGGCGGCAGCAAGGTGTCGAGCAAACTGTCGGTCATCAAGAACTTGCTGGACAAGGTGGACAACCTCATCATCGGTGGTGGCATGGGCTATACCTTCATCAAGGCCCAGGGTGGCCACATCGGCGACTCGCTGCACGAGGATGAACTGATGCCCGAAGCATTGAATGTCATCGCAGCAGCCAAGGAGAAAGGCGTGAACCTGAGCCTGTCAGTAGCCACTGTAGCCGGTGACCGCTTTGACAACGATGCTAACCGCCAGACGGTTGACATCTACAACATCCCCGATGGTTGGGAGGGCATGGATGCCAGCGAGGCATCGCTTGCCAACTGGAAGAAAATCATCCTTGACTCCAAGACCATCCTGTGGAACGGCCCCGTTGGCGTCTTTGAGTTCGAGAACTTCGCTCACGGCACTGGCGAAATCGCCAAGTATGTGGCCGAAGCCACCCAGAACGGTGCCTATTCACTCGTGGGCGGCGGCGACTCGGTTGCTGCAGTCAACAAGTTCGGCCTGGCCGACCAGGTTTCCTATGTATCGACAGGTGGCGGCGCTATGCTCGAAGCCATCGAGGGCAAGACCCTGCCTGGCGTGGCAGCCATCCTGGGCGAGTAAGAAGCATTAAGCCTTACAAAACAAATGACCGTGGCAAGAGCATGATCTCTTGCCACGGTTAATATTTTGAGCCACCTCAATTAATTATTCCATGAGTTGGCGTCCTGGATAAGGTTGACTGTCTCGGTTGAGTCCACAGCATCGCCCGTAGAGACCAATGGCACTAGGGTATTGCCTGATATCACCACATTGCGAGATTGCGTGACACTGATGACATGTTGTGGTTGCTGGAGAACATTCTTCACAACATTATCCGAGATAATGACATTATCCAAATACTTTCCGCCGAAAAGCGTTGACTTCAGGTTGACGATCTGATTATTACTGATCTGCAGACCGCTCCCATGAAAATTGCTCGTAGCCATCATGAAATCAAACACTGTGCTATTGATGTTACTGAACACATTGTTCCTGACCGTGACATCTCGTGCTGCAGTGCCAAACTCCTGGTCGCTGCATCCGTGATTGAATGACGTGATGGTGTTGTTGTCGACAAACACGTTGTTGACCTCCTGGCAGAAGAATACGCCGGCTCCCGCAGTTCCATTTCCCGTCATGGTATTGTTGGCAATGATTGCGTTGGAGTATTTTGTTCCCAAGTGCACTCCGTGCATGGCGCTGTTTTCAATGACACAGTCCCTCACGATAAGGCCGCCCTCGCCCTGGTCACTGATGCCGTCACAGGGGGAGTTGATGATGACCACGTTGCTCACCACCATGTCACGCTGCACGTTCCGGTACTCAATTCCCGTGTTACCCGTGTATCCGCCTGGGTAATACGAATCCATGTGTATGCAGCTGTTGGACCACACCCTGGGTTCGCTGTTTCTCCTGCTGCCATACAGGGTCAAATCATGAATATAGACGCCATCGCACTCAAATCGTGATGACCATGAGCGCAGCAAAGCGAAAGAGTTCGATACTTTTGCACCTGCATCATAATCCTTGATGCAACCGGGAAAGTCGCTTTGCTGATCGCTGATGACGTTAGTGAAACTGACGCGATACCCGTCAATGGCCGTCACAATGCCGTTGGTGCACTGATTGGCGCCGGCATTGTCCACAATGACAAATTGATCGCCCACTTTCAGCCCGCTCACAGTATTGAGTACAACGTAGGTCTGTCCTTTTACTGCCGGCTCGGTCAATGAAGCGACCATTGCCACTTGTTTCCTCAGGTACGTTTCTTCGCCGCCATAGATTTCCATACCCGAGCGCAATGGCAAAGAACGTCTGATGAGATAAGTCCCCGGATCAAAGTACACGGCTTTTTTGAGCATGAATGCCGCCTCAAACAAGGTCTCGAGCGCCTCGGTGTCATCAGTCTCCCCGTCTCCCACAGCGCCAAATTCCTTTGCCGACAGATAGTTTTTCTCCAAATCAATCGGACTCTCGCTTTGGCCCGACAGGATGTAGTCGATCACTGCATTAACATCAGCAATGTTGACCTCGCCATCCCCGTTCACGTCCACAAAGATGCTTCCAGCATGGACCGCCATGGGTGACATCAACATCGATAACACCAATGCAAGAACTGTTCTTATTATTTGTTTGCCTCTCATTTTCTTTTTTGCTGGTTGTGAGTGGAATCAAGAGATAAGGCCCCAGTTGGCTTGCTTGTCGAAAATCTCCTTCAAGTGGACTGCCAGCTTGCGGCCCCACGGTGACTCCAGTTGCGGATCAAGGTGCAGATAATCCTCGGCGGCATTGCGTGCCAACTGGATGATCTGGCCATCCTGGGCAAGGTTGGCGATGTGCAGGTTGAAAGCGATACCGCTTTGCTGGGTGCCCTCCATGTCGCCCGGTCCTCGCAGCTTCATGTCTTCCTCGGCAACGACAAAACCGTCGTTAGTCTGGGTCATCACCTGCAGGCGATGCCGTGTGTCACGACCCAGGTCACTGCGGGACATCAGGATGCAGTAGCTCTGGTCAGCGCCGCGCCCCACCCTGCCGCGCAACTGATGCAGTTGCGAGAGGCCGAAGCGCTCGGCGTCCTCGATGACCATGACCGACGCATTGGGCACATTCACGCCCACTTCAATAACGGTCGTCGCCACCAGAATGTGGGCTTGACCAGTGGCGAAAAGCATCATCTGGTAGTCTTTCTCGGCGGGTTTCATGCGACCATGCACCATCGCCACATTGTAATGCGGGAACACCTCTTTGACTTGCTCAAACCCTTGCTCCAGCGCATGCAGGTCAAGTTTCTCGTTCTCCTCGATGAGGGGATAGACGATATAGGCTTGCCGTCCTTGACGCAGCTGTGATCCCACAAATTGGTACATTTTCAACCGGTCAGGCTCATGCTTGAGCACAGTGGTCACCGGCTTGCGGCCCGGCGGCAACTCGTCAATGACCGACACGTCAAGGTCGCCATACACCGTCATCGCCAGCGTCCTGGGGATGGGGGTGGCGGTCATCACCAGCACATGGGGCGGCGCAGTACGGTTCTTGGACCACAGGCGGGCGCGTTGCGCCACACCGAAGCGGTGCTGCTCGTCGATGATAGCCAGTCCCAGGTTGTGGAACTGCACTGTATCCTCGATGAGGGCATGCGTGCCGATGAGTATCTGCAACTCGCCGCTCATGAGTGCCTCATGGATGGCGGTGCGTTCTTTCTTGCGTGTTGAGCCGGTGAGCAGTGCCACTTTCACGCCGATGGCCTCGGCAAGCGGGCGGATGGTTTCCAAATGCTGGCCCGCTAGAATCTCGGTGGGAGCCATGATGCAAGCCTGATAGCCGTTGTCCAGGGCAATCAAGGCCGTCATGAAGGCGACAATCGTCTTGCCGCTGCCCACGTCACCCTGCAGCAGGCGATTCATCTGTTTGCCGCTGCCCATGTCATGCCGCATCTCGCGGATAACGCGTTTCTGCGCCCCCGTGAGCGGGAATTGCAACACGTTGTTGTAGAAACCATTGAAATAAGCGCCCACTCGTCCGAAGACGTGTCCCACCAGCCGTCGGCTGCTGCCTTTGATATAATGCAGGATGTTGAGTTCCAGGAAGAACAACTCCTCGAATTTGAGACGCAGCTGAGCCCGTTGCAAGGCCTGTTGGTCGCTCGGCAAGTGAATATTGTGCAGCGCCTCGTTCAAGGGCATGAGGCGATAACGCTGAATCAGTTCGGGTGGCAGGGTCTCGGCGATATTCTGCACGCCAAGCGTATTGAGCAGCGTGACGACAAGCTTGTGGATGGCACGAGAGGTGAACGAGCGGTTGCGCAGCACCTCGGTGAGGTTATACACGCCTGTCAGTCCCTGTGCGACGTTCTCGGTGGTCACCACGTCCACCTCGGGGTGAACGATGTTGATGCGCCCGTTGAACAACGACGGCTTGCCGAACAGCAGGTATTGCGTCTGGGTGTTGTAAGTTTTTTGAATCGAGGCCACACGGTTGAACCACACCACCTCGATGGTGCCCGTGCCATCGGTGAACAAGGCCTGCAATCGACGCTTGCGCCCCTCGCCTGCAGCGGTAAAAGTAATGAAACGTCCCTTGAGCTGTATGGCTGCCTCGTCACCGCTCAACTCGTTCACGTGGTTCATCACGCTGCGGTCGATGTAGCGGAACGGGAAATAATACAGCAGGTCATAGTAGGTGCTGATGCCCAATTCTTTCTTGAGCAGTTCGGCACGCTTGGGACCCACGCCATGCAAGTATTGTATGTCGGTGTGGCGCAGGTCAGGCATGTGACAAGAGATATTCGGCAAGCGCCAAGTCCATGGGACGGGTAATCTTCAGATTTGCAGCCTCACCCTCTACAAGGGTCACGCTGTGGCCCAGCCGTTCCACCACCGAAGCGTCATCGGTAAACGTCGGGTCAAACGGTTGAGCGTAAGCTTCCAACAGCAGCCGCGCATCAAAGGCCTGAGGTGTCTGCACAGCACGCAGCGACGAACGGTCCAGCGCGTGGCTGCTTTCTTCCGTCACTTGTCGCACCGAGTCATTGAGCATCACCACAGGGATAGCGGCGCCATCATGGCGGGCCGCCTCAAGGATGCGATGAATGAGTGCAGAGCTGGCCAACGGGCGCACGCCATCATGCACTGCAATAATATCAACGTCAGCGATGTCACCGATGCTGTCCAGTGCATTCTTCACGCTGTGCCAACGGGTCTCTCCGCCAGGCACCACGCGATGAGGCACAGCAAAGCCATACCGGTCACACAGGTCGTGCCACAGTCCCATCTGCCCCTCGGGCAACGTGACAATCACATCAAATGAACCGTCCCCGCCCTCTCCGAAGGCCTGGATAGTGCGCATCAGGATGGGCATGCCGCCCAACTCCAGAAACTGCTTGGGCAACTGCGCTCCAAAACGAGTGCCGCTACCTCCAGCCACTATAATCGCTACCGTCTTCATCATCATTACTGTTTTTCCAACGGCAAAGATAATGCAAACTTAAAAATTGTCCAAAAATATTCAGCAAACACCCGCGCCGCCGCTGGCTCTCCAGCAAATGCTACGACTCACCCTTCCAACAATTGACGGTGAGTTTTGGTGCCAGCGACATATTTTTCAAGATACCATTTCTTGAAACCTTGGGCATACTCCTCTTTCGATCCTCCCATATAACCATTCCAATAATCATAGCGACTGAACAGCAATGCTTTCAATCCCAGTGGTATGCCGTCACGTTCAGGCAGGAGATTAGGCAAATCATATTCTTCGGTATAATAATCGATGTTCTTTTGAAGCCTGTCATTTCCTTCCAGAACCCATCCTGCCCACACTCGCTCATAGTCCCAAAAGATTTCTTTCCCTTCTGGTAACGACGCTGGCACCTCATCCTCGCCATTGTAATAACGGCAATCTAATATCAATTCCTCTTTCGTCATAACAGTTGCAAATATACTGCTTTTTCTCTGAAAAAACACCCAACCACCGACTTTGTTGACATCCACGTCAACTTCAAAAAAGGCCCACCGAAGTCATCGATGAGCCCATAACACTGTAATAAAAAATTATGGTTTAAAAACGATTAGTTGCCACAGTAGGTGCCGATGAAGAAGATGCTGCGGGTGCTCTCTTCGAGTATGAAATACAGGAAGGGGCGGTTGGCGTGGAACTCGGCTTTTTCATAGTGCTGTGGTCCAGGGGATGTATCACCAGCCATCGCAATGGTTACTGCCGAGGCTTTGGCTCCGTCCTCGTCAACTTCAATCTTGGCCTTCTGCTTCATCATGGATACAAACAGCCTCGTGTCAGACATGTTTGAGAAGTCGGCGCTGGTGGTGAACGCTGATTTGATGCCCATGGGTTCGAGGACATCTATCAGGTCGATGTCGCTCACGATTTCAAACCGCGGCATGAGGATATCCACCTCGTGGGGCGTCATGTCGATGGCATCCAGATGGTCGGTCAATTCCTGCTGGCTCATGTCGCGGATGAGGTCGCCCGTGGTCTTCCCCTCGGCAGGCAGCATGACATACATGCTATAGCCGCCGCTGCCAAAGGGTATGCGCAGCATGGAGCACAACTCGCTCTCGCAGCCTTGTGCGATGGCCTTGCGGTGCATGAGTTCACGCGTCACGATAGATCCGTCAGGCAAGGTAAAACTCGAGTTTCGGGTGTCGTTTTTGTCAAATTTCTCTTTCCAGTCAGCATTGAAATAGATGGCGTTCAACAGACACATGGCGGCATTGGGATTCAACTCGTCTAGGATACTGGGAATCATCCCGGCTGTGTTCTTTGAGCACCACTTATTGATTTTCTCCAAGGTACTGCTCTTGGTGAAGTCCAAATCTTCGACTTGAGCGCTATAATAGTTCTTCATGTCGTTGACATATTGTTTGAGCAGGCTTAATCCCTTTGCAGAATTGACGTTGATGCAGTTAGCGATTTTCACGGTCGCGGCCGGATCGACATTGGGCGCTCCTTCAATCATTTTCTTGCAGAATTCGTTCACCGCCGTCGGGTCTGAGCCGAATCCCAGCGTTGCGGTGATTTCGTCGCGTGTTGTCCCTGCCGCGCCGGCGTTAAGCATGCCCAACATATAGGTCACGCTGATGGGCGATAACACAGTGCTGATGTCGCCTTTCTGCTCCTGCATGGTCTGGAACAGCCGCCATGCAAACTCATTGTTGTTGTCACGCATCTGCTTTTGTTCAGCGCTCAACTGGATGGGCTTTTTATCGGGAAGCATATAAACAACCTCACCGTCATCTTTACAGGCCGTCAATGCCAGCATCACCAGCAACAGGGCCATCAGTTTCTTTGTCATCTTCATTTTTGATATTTTTTTTTATGTTTGCAGATATATAAAGATTTCTTTGTATCGAAATACCCAAATAGCAATATTGCACAAGTGGTCTTCAGGGCGAACAATTGGCTCCCTTATAGTCGCCAGCCTAAACTGATGTAGGAAACCGAAAGGGTGCGTTGCAGGCAGTGCTTGTCATTAAAATTGATGGACGGTGCCCAGCCCACCCTGAACATGAAACCACGCTTGGTTTGCAGGCGGTAACCGATGTTCCCGAAAGTGAAGTACCCGAACTGTTTCACCACTTCGCGCATGTGACTAGTGCCACTTGAGCCATCAGGATATGCCACGTCAACCTGTTCGCGATAGTAACCCAAGCTGATACCTACGCCCAATTCAAGTTTGCTGCTGTGTTTGCCTAGCAAATAGTTGATTTCCAGTGGCACGGCTACACCATGAATCCGGTCTTTCATATCCACAAAGAATGAAAAGTCGTTGCGCCCATAACTGTAGCCGATACCCACGCGGTAGCCCAAACCGTGATTACCCTTGAAACGGCTGTCAAAGTTGACACCCACAAGATTGTGGGCACCACCCAACTCAAGTGACAATGTGCGTTCGGCAAGTATCGTGGTAATCGTGTCTTGAGCGGTTGCACTCAAGTTTGCCAGCATTACCAAGAAAAATAGCAAGAGATAAGTATTACTCTTCATCATGATATCGTTACCTAAGCCTTTCACCTTTGATTACTCATGCATAACAAAGCCATAGTAGTATTGACGATCGGGAGAGAATGCGAAGGGGTAGTCGTTCTTGTCTTGCGAGATGAGCGCCAAGCAATAAATGCGGAATTTCATGGTCATGCCGGGTTTAAGAACCTGCCCAGGGAAGTCGTTGCGTTGAAAGTATAGATAATTTCCATTGACAGGAGCGCCCTTAGCCTTGGCATCCTCAGGTGCTTTAGTAATTTCACACCAAACCCACATATCAGGGTCATACCATTCCACGACCGCATCGGCCTCTAAAGGCACCTCAACGATTGTTGCCTCGTAAATGCCCTTGGTGCGGCACTCTTGCAGGGACTCGGGACCAGTTGTCACCTCTTCCTTGCAACTGGTGAGCAAGCCAGCAACAAATAGCATCACTAAATAAAATGATATCTTCCTCATGATTGTTCTCCTTTCTTTTTCTTACAGTTACTGCATGACGGCTCGCCATACCATTCGGGTATAGGTCGTATTATAATTGTCGCTTTTACCATATCCTTTGGGAGCGATACGGTCAATGATCATTCTGCCGGCACCCTCGGTCAAATCAAGCGATACGACATCCAGCTTATCGTAGTAGGAATAATTGTTCACCCCCACTTGCACCTCATTGGTGATAAGTATATGCTTGTCTAACACGGTGTACTTTGCGGTACTCTCATCATCAAATTCAATGGTTCCATCAGGATGCATGACAGAGGGCAAACCTTTGACTTCATACCTGTTTGATATCGTTTGATTGTCATAGTAGAAACTGTATTCCCGTTCCCATTTGTAAGTATTCAGAGCTTGCTCTAATTCAGCCTCTGAGAAATTGAGGTTGGCATCCACGAGTGTTCCTGTCTCGAGAAACACCTTGCCATTGCCGTCTTGAACACGCGTGATTTCAGGTTCATCATCGCCACACGAGGTAAGCATACCGGTAGCGAGGATCATCAATAAATAAAATGATATCTTCTTCATGATGTTATAAAATGATTAGGTTAATTTTATGATTAAGTCGAAATTGATGTTTATCGGCCATTTTTCACCACTGCAATGGCGGTGATGCCCAGATTGTCTAATGAAATGGTCTTGCCATCGTAAGAGAGCATTTCATAGTATTCTCTAGTATCCTCGGGAATGGTTATATTCTCGGGCAGTATCATGCGCTGTAAATTCTTGTAGATTCTAGACCGCCTGAAATTTCCGCCGACATCATTTACCAGAACATAGGTGTCCATTCCGTCAGCAACAACTTGTGTCGCCTTAAAGTCATACTCATCATTCAAGACGGTTTTCATCCCATCGATAAACACTGCAGGGACATAATGAGCGCCACCAGGACTCAACGTAGTCCTTTCTGCCCCCAGGATGAAGGCGTGTCCATTAACCAGGCGTGATGTCGCAGGAATAAACGTCTGGGGCAAATCGTAATTCTTGCCATTCCACCAATACATGTATTTTCCACCCATTTGGGCGCTCTCATAGGTAATTAAGACATCATAACCGCTGCGGTCATAGCCAAAGGTGTATCCGAATCCCTCCTCTAGTCCTGAGTCTGGGTCTCCATAACCGACTGTCCTTCCGTTGATCCAGGTATAAGGCTTGCTGGCAAAGACTGTGAAAGAGACATTGCCATTGCTGACACAGATTGTGTTGAAGTTCACATTCGTATCTAATTCATATATCCGCTCAAAATCCTTATAGACCCAGAAGGTATTGTCAGTAGTGTTTTCTTGGACAGTATAAACGATACCGTTTTCAACAGCCATGCACCAGATGGTTTCCTGGGTCGTGCACACAGTCGTGCCATCTTTGACCACACTATAGGAGCCATCTTGATTGGCAATTGAAGCATACCAGTCGCTGCCTTCGCTCAGCAGCTCAAGAATGTGACCATCCACTGTGCATTGATAAATCGTGTCGCCATCAAGGTTATAGATCATTTCAGGATGGCCCATAAACCCATGTGTGGCGAAATAGAGGTCCTCACCCCCGGTGGGTTTGGACATGGGCTCGTCGGCACTTTCGGTGGTGCAAGACACCAGAGCCAGCATTCCGATAAGGAAAAATAAATAATTCTTCATGATAGTTGTGTTATTGATTGTGTTGATTAGTTGTCTTGGGTACGGCGCAAGGGTGCGTCGTTGCCGCTACGCTTCTTGAACGGGTTGCTGATAGAGTTGAAGGTCCAACGCACCATCAGCGAGACGCCCCGTGTGTAGTTATAACTATAGGTCTCATTATGCGCGTTCATGTAGCGTGTTTCACTCCAGGACGGCGTGCTGCGGCGGAAGATGTCATTGGCGGTTACTCCCAGCAGCAGGCGGTTCTTGAACAAAGTAGCCATAGCGCTCAGGTTCACGCCAAGGATTGAGCTGTTTCTTGTGAATCCGCTGGTCCATGGTGTGCTGTAGAGCGCATTGCATCCCAGCAGGAACTTCTGCGCTACAGTGAACTGGGCATTGAGCGAAAGAACAGCATAGGGCCTGTCCTCAATCCTCGTGCCATCTAGATAGGGATAGGTGATGTGGGGCAGTGTCATACTCGACTGCACGCCCAGGTTCACCCATGAATTGCTGTAGTTGTAACCCAAGTCCAGCGACCAGGCATGTGAGTGCTTGATGTTGATGGGATGCTCACTGATGATGCCCGATGGCATATACTCCACAATGCGCTGGATGGCATTGTCCATGAGCCGATAGTTCAGCGAGGATGTGAAGCCCTTGTAGTTGGCATTCAGGGCCAACCGATGGGTCACCGACGGCTGCAACAAGGGGTTGCCTGTCGTTTCCTGATAGGTGTTGATGTAATAGGACGTGGGGCGCAGTTCGTTGTAGGTGGGTCGCCTCAATATGCGGCCGTAGTACAGCACCAGATCAACATCAAGCGACGGCTTGAATCCCACGCTAGCATTGGGCAGCAAGTTGTGATATGTCTTGTTGAGGACAAAGCCCTTGCTGTCGGTGCGGGTGTGGTCATACTCATAGCGCAGTCCCGCATTCAGGCGCCACTTGCCCCATGTTTTCGCCAGGGTGTAATAGACGCCCAGCCAGTCATTGTCACGTTTGCTGGTCTGCGTGAGGTCGTTCTGGTGAATTACCGCATTGCTCGCAGTATAACCCCATTCAAGGCCCGTGTGGTTTTTCCACCCGTCGGAGACAAAGTCATATTTGGCCGAAGCCGTCACGATATTATAATCATTGGTATCGACGATAAAATATTGTTTAATGATTGTAGAGGACTCGCCGCTGGGATTAAGAGTAGGCTTAATATACTCGTAGAGATTCTGGTCGTCTCGCTGTCGTGATGTCGCATAGTCGGCTATCAGCAGCAGTTGTGAGTGGTCATTGCGTTGCCACAGGTAACTGGCCGATGTGCTATTGCGCTTGATGATGTCTTCAGTAACTGCGAATCCGTGAAGGTATTGGGCGGTCTTCAGCCTTGAGAATTGGTCGAGATTCAATTTGCGGTAATTGCCATTGAACTGCAAGCCAAAGACGCTCTTGGGTGTGAAGGCGTAATTCAAACCAGCAAAAAACTGGAAATCATCCCCGCTGCTTTGGTAGGATGTCGAGTCGGTTTTTGTATAACTCCACGTTTCCGCACCATTTCCTGTGATTTCGGTCAACCCCTGAGTAAAAGCGACCGTGTTTAAATGACCATAAGATAATGAGGCGTTGCCCGACAACTTATTGCGCTTGCCGTCGATGGTGACGGTAGTAGTGTTGGATTTGGTGTGTTTAATGTCGAGCACATTCATCAGGCTGGCGCCCAGGTTGTCTTTGTAAGGGCTGTGGGTGTACAGCTTGACGACGGCGGCCACATTTGAGGCATATTGGGCATCAGGCTCGCGGATGATCTCTACGCGCTTGATATTTTGCGAGGTGACGGCTTTCAGCTCTGCGTTGTTGGTGATGCGGCGGTCATTGATATAGACCTCGGTCTTGCCGTCGCGGCCGATGAGGGAGATGTCCTCGTTCATGCCCACGATAACACCGGGCGTCCAACGCAGCAGGTCGAGTGCGTTGCCGGCATT